>JADZBJ010000443.1 GCA_020852155.1 Saprospiraceae bacterium
CCCAGGGCGAGGTCGCCTCTTTCTGGTTTATATTCCGGGTTGACGGGAACTTTGGTGAATTCCTCCACAACAACTAAGTGATCTTTAAGTCGTACGGTATCGCCAGGTTTTACCTCAAAATGCTTGTATTTCAGGCTGTCCTCCTGTTGCTGGGCAAATTCTTTATCCAATTCGGCTTTAGGCAACGACGATACGTGTGTGAAAATATCGTAGTTCCAGTAGTGCATCGTCGAAGGATTGGACGCTACAATTTTTGAAAATTGCCGATCGTACATCACATTCGGATGCAACAGGAATGCTTCGCCGGTGGCGTTACCTGCCGTGTCGCGTGGCTGGAACTGAACTGCAAACGTGCGCGTCTGGCGTTCAAGGGTATCGCTTAGGAAGGTGGCTGTGAGTTTGTTTTTGATGGGCATGGGCGCATTTTTCATCAAAATGACATTTTTACCCAAGGCTTCACCATCGGCGCCCTCAATCAATCCCTCCATCGCGAATGAATTGGCAGAAATCCAGGTTTTGCCCAAACCTGTACTCAAAATACCCAGCACCAGTACCCCAAACCCGACGTGAGAGATGGCTGAGGCTGCCAGTTTCAGGTTGCCGCGCAATACCGAAATGATATATGCGGCATTCGACACTACAGCGAACATGCCAGCAAACAACATGGTGTAAATTTGCCATGCGTTGATGTCAATCCAGAGTCTGTTGAGCATGGTCAGGACAAAAGCCCCGGCCATGGAAATCAGCATGAATTTGACAAATGCTTTTTTGTATTGCGCCCAGTTCTTTTCACTGAAACGCATGTATTGACCCACGCCCGTCAACAGCCCCATGAACACTGCGATCCAGAGTTGGTAGCGATTGTGGTGTTCCATCGGGTCGCGCAGCGCATAATCTGTTCCGAAAATTTTGTTCACCACCGGAAGCGACGTAGCGCCGGTAATCAATAAGGATGAAAATAACAGCACCAGCGAGCCGATAAACATCCAGAATTCGCGGCTGGATGCGGATTCTTCGGCTTTCATTTCCGGTATTTCGCGATAGCGCCAGAACCATAAACCCTTACCCAGTGCAGCAAAAACCACCATAAAAGCGATCAATTGAATACCCAGGCCCATTTCGGTAAAAGCGTGGGCCGATGTGTCGCCCAGAATGCCGCTTCGGGTCAGGTAAGTGGAATATAAGACTAAAATAAAGGTAATCAGGTAAAAAGCGTAGGTACTGCGGATGGAATAACCCGTCGCTCGGGCAATCAGGTTGGTATGCAAGCCAGCCAACAGCGTCAGCCACGGAACCAAAGAGGTGTTTTCCACGGGGTCCCAGGCCCAGTAACCGGCAAACGACAAGGCTTCATAAGCCCAGGCGCCACCCATCAGAATACCCGTTCCTAAAATGCCTGCTGAAAACAAAGCCCATTGCAAGGCCGGTTTCAGCCATTCGCGGTGTTCGCGTAGCCAAAGCCCTGCGATGGCGAAACCGACAGGAACAACCGTACTGGCAAAACCCAGGAACAGGGTAGGGGGGTGAATGGTCATCCAGTAGTTCTGCAACAGCGGATTCAAACCATTTCCCTTGATTTTTTCGAGATAGTTGGCTTGCGCAAAAATCGGAGCGTCCATGACGTCGCGCAGTAAATCAAACGGACTGGCGCCAAACCTGAAATCACCGAAATACAGGCCCAGCATCATGCACGAAATGAAAACTTCGGCCAGGGCAATTACCGTCATAACAGGCGTTTCCCATTTGCCGCCGCGCAACATGATAACCAACGACAAAACGATATGCCAGAAACTCCAGAGCAGAAAACTGCCTTGCTGTTCTTTCCAAAAGGCCGAAAACACATAGCGTTGAGGCAAGTCATCTGAAATGTTGGCCCAGGCATACTGGTACTCGTACATTTTACCTGTCAGGATGACGAAAAGCGTAGCAATGACACTAAAAGTGGCTAATCCATGTAACAGGAATGAGAATCGTCCAAGATTGCGCCAGGATTCGTACTCGGCGCGTTGGCGATATTGCGTAGCAAAAAAGTAGGATACCGTACTCAACAGCGCGGCAATAAAAGAAAGAAGGACACACAAATGCCCGATTTGTCCGGGCAGCAGGTGTTCGTTGGCGTATTCCATGAACCTGAGTGTAAAATAGCAAGATAATTTGGGGGCGTATAAATAATGGGACGCCTGATTATGCAGGCGCTTCAATCAACTCAATCACGCAAACCAATTACCCTGAACAACACATCGTCGTATCTGTTCTCGGATTTTTCGGCGTCGGCCAGAATTTGCAAGGCAGCGACGCGCTTTTCCGGTTTTTCTTTATCCAGAAATAAATCAAAATGACGAATCAACAAAATGATTTCAGGGCGACCCACAACTTCCAGTGAGCAAAGGCAGTCAAAGAGGGCGTCAAGGTTTTTTCCGAAATAATCCGGGAAGACGAGCGCCGATGCAATGCGTGGATAGAACCCGCGCAGGGTATGGACTTTCGAGCCGTCAATTTCAGCGATAAAAGCAGTTTCAGGCAGGTGAGGTATGGTATTCTCGTGTATTTCCATGCGATGGAAAATTAGTGAAGAGAGCGCGTTTTGCGGTGATATCTAATCTATTCGGGTGAAATTCTTATAATGGTCGCGGGTGTACCAGGCGCTGTGGTCCGAACCTGTCACTAAACGCTCAGGCCCTCGGTTTTTTCCTTTTACCTTCGGGTGTACATCCCATTCGGAATATCGAATGCGTGATCCATCCGATGCTTTAGCGGGCAACTCTTTTTCGCGATTTTGAAATTCGCGACCGCCCACAAAACCTTCAGGCGCTTGTCCGTTCCGGCGAACATACTGCAAAACATCGAGCGCATACTGTGGTACGCCATTGTTCTGCTGTCCGGTTTGTGTGCTGCCGGTTTGGGTTGTTGACGTTGAAGCAGTAGGCCTTTCCGGCAACTTATGTTGCTGCCCATACCAGTACCTGACCAGCATAATAGCGCCAAACAGCGCCACAAAAATCAGCAAACGAGCTAGCAGTTGCTTTTTCATACAGCAAAACTACGGCGCGTAAACGGCTAATCGTAGTTTTGCGCCAAACTTGTTATAGCCGGACGGCTTGACATCCTGACCAAACATTTATTTCATGCAACACATTACTGTTATCGGCGGCGGTACAATGGGCAACGGTATCGCCCACGTTTTCGCACAACACGGATTTGAAGTTACCCTGGTTGACGTTGCGCCCGCTGCCCTGGAAAAGGCCATAGCCACCATCACCCGCAACCTGGATCGGCAGGTGCAAAAAGGAACGCTTTCTGAAGCGGATAAAACGGCAACGCTGGCGCGTCTGACAACGACTTCCGACCTGAAATCCGGGGTTTCCAAAGCAGACCTGGTGGTCGAAGCCGCTACCGAAAATGTCAACCTGAAACTCAAAATTTTCGGTGAAATGGATCAGTTTTCACCCGAAAACGCCATCCTCGCCACCAATACGTCCAGCATCAGTATCACACAGATCGCTGCCGCCACCAAACGCCCGGCGCAAGTGATCGGTATGCACTTCATGAATCCGGTGCCGGTGATGAAACTCGTAGAGGTTATTCGCGGATACGCCACATCCGATGAAGTGTGCAGCCAAATCATGGCCCTGTCCTCGCAACTGAATAAAATTCCGGTCGAGGTGAATGACTACCCGGGTTTCGTAGCGAATCGAATCCTGATGCCAATGATTAACGAAGCAATCTACACGCTTTTTGAAGGCGTAAGCGACGTAGAAGGTATTGATACGGTTATGAAATTAGGCATGGCGCACCCGATGGGGCCGCTTCAATTGGCTGACTTTATTGGCCTTGACGTGTGCCTGAGCATCCTGCGCGTGTTGCACGATGGTTTCGGCCAACCGAAATACGCTCCTTGTCCCTTACTGGTGAATATGGTCACTGCCGGAAAACTGGGTGTCAAAACCGGCGAAGGATTCTACACTTACACGCCAGGGTCAAAAGACCTTGTGGTGGCGCCGGGATTTAAGAAGTAGTTTGAAGTAGTTTGATGGCGCTGGCGCGCCGTTTGAAGTGGTTTGAAATTGTTTGAATGCGCTGGCGCGCTGTTTGAAATGGTTTGAAATTGTTTGAATGCGCTGGCGCGCTGTTTGAAATTGTTTGATATTGTTTGATGGCGCTGGCGAGCCGTTTGAAATGGTTAGAATGCTCGCTGACGCTCGCATTTGAGTGGCGCTGGCGCGCTATTAACTAAGTATCCAATTTCCTGATGGAATTTGGGAGTCATCGGCTAGGAGCAGAGATTTTTTTTAAGGCTCTCGCCTTTGCCAGACTGACAATATGTTCAACCAACATAAATTGCTCTACTTCATGTTTTTCTGCTTCATTTAGCCCGGAATCCTTGTTTTTCCAAAGCAATTCTTCTAGCCGCTGTTGCGCTTTGGCCGACGTGTGAAATGCTAAGACTTGATCGGGATTCATTCCGGCAAGCAAGTCTGCTAACTCTTCAAAAATAAAATGACTTTGTGCGACCATGTTTTTTCTTGCAAAATTGCGTTTTTTTACTCAATTTTCAAATTATAGGAACTTGGGTGTAACAAAATACCGCTTCTAATCTTGACCTCGCTACGTTCGCGTTTGAGCGGCGCGTCAGCGCCTTCTAACAACCTCAAACGCGAGCGCAGCGAGCATTCAAACAATATCAAACCACTTCAAACGGCGCGCCAGCGCCATCAAACCATTTCAAACAGCGCGCCAGCGCATTCAAACAATATCAAACAACCTCAAACAGCGCGCCATCGCATTCAAACAATATCAAACAACCTCAAACGGCGCGCTAGCGCCCTCAAACCACTCCCACCTACATCTTCCAGTCCAGTCGCAGCGCGTAGTTGCGCGGAGCGTCCAGTTGCGCAGGCCTGATGGCATAAATCTGGTTGAACATATTGGCGCACAAGGCGCTGATTTTCCAGTGATCGTTCAGTTTGTAGCCAACACGAAGATCACAAATGGTCGAACTTTTATAGTTTTCACGGAAACGACGCACCGCAGAGAAGTACGACGACTGAGGGCTGTCAAAAACCAGGAAATTGGCATTGCCGCCTTGCAGGTACGGGATTTTGGATTCAAAAATCGCGTCAATAGAGCGCATGAAACTATTGTATTGCGCCGCAAAACCCACCGACCATTTTCCGATACCATATTCTGCATCGAATTTGAAAGTGTGGTCAAAGCGGTATTTCAAGACATTGTTGGTGTCTGATGACAGGTATTTGAACACCAGCAATGAGTCTGAAAACTCCTTGTATTTTGGATTGATGAAGGTATAACCTGTCAGCACAGACAAGGTGCCATTGCCGATTTTTCCCTGTCCGGCAACAGAGGCTTCCCAGCCGGTGATACGGGTATCCGCCGTGTTTTGCGACTCAAACAAGGCTGGCAGAGGCGATACCAGCGTGAATTCCATCATGTTCTGGTATTCCTGAACAAATCCTGTCAGGTCAACAAATCCTTGCCAGCCGCCAACTTTGAAGCCTTGTTTGACACCACCTTCGGCTGTCCAGCCAGTTTCAGAAACCAGCCTTGGGTTAGGTCGTACGCCACCGCCGCCAAAGTTCGTGCGGATAAAAGTCTCGGCGATAGTAGGGTAGCGGTAACCTTGTCCCCACGAAGCGCGCAGGTAAGTGGCGCGAGCCAGTTGGTAGTTGGCGCCTACGCGAAAAACAGGTTTGGCTTCCTTGCGCAAACCATCCGGAATAACATAGCGATTACCCTGTTCGATGTCAATAGTATCGGGGCTGCGCTGTTGGTTTTGCTCATAACGAAATCCGCCGGACAAGTTCAGGCGATTGAATAATTTGTAATCCAGTTGCAAGTAACCGGCCAGGTTGCGGCTGGTGTATTTGGAGGGCTCTGCCGCCAGATCGAGGGTATTGTTGTACAGTTCGGCTTTGACGCTGGTGTAGATACCCACGACGCCGGCAGTCATGACCAGGCCGCCCATTTGCCGCTGAAACTGATACTCGCCATAATTCATGCGGCTGTCATTCGCCTGGTTGTCGTCGTTGTTGTTGTGAATGTAATAATAGCGACCCAGGAATTTGTGGCGGTTGCCATGTCGGTCAAAATACTGCACCGACGGGTCAATGTTAAACCTCAAACGACCCAGCGAACGGCTGGACGAATTGGCGCCGGGCTGATAAGCCTGCGCATTTTCATTGCCCCAAATGAAAAAACTGCCCGAACGGCCAAAGTTGAAATTGGTATTTAACCCCAACGTCAATCGGTCATTCACACGATAGCGCATATTGGGTGTAATGCGTCCGTAACGGCTGTAGTTATCTTTGTTATAACTGTCGCGAATGAGACCATAAGTGCCCAATACCAGATCAAAACGGCCTGATTTGCGGCGATGTACAGCACTAAGTCCCGTTTCAAAAGGTTGTTGGATAAAAGACGAATCATTGCCCCACCATTTCATGGACGGGTCGCGGGGTGTATCCCATGTTTTCGCGAAATACGAGACTTCGGTTTCAGGTTTGTCTTTGGCAAATCCCGTTCTGATGTTGATGATGCCGTTCATGGCTGAAGAACCATACAGCGCGGAGGCGGCGCCTTTCAGCACCTCCATCTGCGCCAGGTTTTCGACCGGAAAATCATCCCATTGCGGAAAACCGGCATCCACCTGAAGGGCAGGAATGTCGTCGACCAGGATCAACACCCGTGTACCTGCGCCGTACGAAAACCCTGCGCCACCGCGAATGCTGGCCTGTCCGTCAATGATGCTCACGCCCGGCACCTTGGTCAATACCTCATCAACAGAGGTCGTATTGGTGCTTTGAACGAGTTTGGGCTTGAGCACTTCAATAGACACCGTGACTTCGCCAAGCGGCTTTTCAAACTTGCCTGCTGTTACGGTAGCCGTTTGCAGCAGGTTGTCCGCACTGGACAGGCTAAGGTCAAGGGTGCGGGTTTCGCCGGAGGCTAAGCGCACATTTTCAGTACGGTCATTGTAACCCGTCAGGGAAAAGCGAATTTCATAAGCGCCGGGTGGCAGATTGATGCGCCATGCGCCATTGGCATCTGAAACGGTTCCACTGTTGCCAGCCTTGATGGTCGCAC
>JADZBJ010000444.1 GCA_020852155.1 Saprospiraceae bacterium
CTGTTGTATGAAGGCGACCTGCTGGCAGCGCGTATCAGCGATGCCCAGTTCGAGTTGCTCATGGGCGACGATGAGTTGTCGGAGTTGCAAGGGATCGAAATTTCAGATCGCATCAAAGCGCAAAAAGTTAATCGCGTCTGGGATTTGATCTACATGAATCATCAAGCCATCATGGATGATTTTCAATGGATTATCCAAAATAAAACATCTGCTCCGCTGTCGGATACCAATCGCGTGATTGGCCCTCCCGAACTGGTGTTCCTCGAGCCTGGCGCTGTGGTAGAAGGGTGTATCCTGAACACACAGCAAGGCCCGATTTACATTGGCGAAAGCGCTGAAGTGATGGAAGGCTGTATGCTCAGAGGCCCTATCGGTATCGGCTCGGGCAGCATCGTAAAAATGGGCGCTAAAATCTATGGCCCAACCTCTATTGGCCCCGGCTGTCGCGTCGGCGGCGAAGTGACGCGCTCCATCATGATTGGCAACTCCAATAAAGGCCACGACGGTTTCCTTGGCGATTCCGTCCTCGGCGAATGGTGCAACCTCGGCGCTGACACCAACAACTCCAACCTGAAAAACAACTACTCGGAGGTCAAACTCTGGGATTATGAAACCGAGCGTTTTGAACGCACCGGACACCAGTTCGTGGGCCTCATCATGGGCGATCATGCCAAATGCGGCATCAATACGATGTTTAATACCGGAACGGTGGTGGGCGTGTCTGCCAATGTGTTTGGCGCAGGTTATCCGCGCAATTTCATCCCCGACTTTGCCTGGGGCGGCGCCGAAGCAGGCTATCGCACCTATAAATTTGAAGAAGCATGCCAAACGGCTGAAATCGTCATGGCACGCCGCAAACTCCATTTCAAATCACTGGAAAAATCCATACTCGAACACGTTTTTGAACAAACAGCCAAGTTCAGAACCTGGGAGAAAAATTGATTGATCCGATTGAATCCGATTGATTCGATTAAATCCGATTGCCCGTCGTAGAGTAGATGGAACGCGGATGACGCGGATGACGCGGATGACGCGGATGGTACACGGATTTACGCAGATTTTCTTAGTGTCTCTTCGTGCCTTAGTGGTGAAAAAATCGAATCAATCGGATCAATCAAATTTCCTTAGTGTTTCTTCGTGCTTCTTAGTGCCTTCGTGGTGAAAAAATCGAATCAATCGAACCAATCAAATGTCTGATTTAAAATACGATCAACGCGGTGTTTCGGCCTCAAAAGACGAAGTACATGCAGCGATAAAGCACTTAGACAAGGGCTTGTTTCCTGACGCGTTTTGCAAGATTTTGCCCGATGTAGCGGCTGGAAATGCCAGTTGGTGTAACCTGCTTCACGCGGATACCGCCGGTACCAAAACCAGTCTTGCTTACCTGTACTGGCGCGAAACCGGCGACCTGAGCGTATGGCCCGGCGTTGCACAGGATGCCATCGTGATGAATCTCGACGATATGGCCTGCGTGGGATGTACCAACGACATTGTTTTGAGCAGCACCATCGGGCGGAATAAAAAACTCATTCCCGGAGAGGTCATTGCGGCCGTCATCAAGGGCACTTCTGATTTTGTGGACAATATGCGCCAGTACGGCGTCAACCTGCACCTGGCCGGTGGTGAAACAGCCGATGTCGGCGATATTGTACGCACCATTGACGTCGGATTTACGGCATTTGCCCGCATGAAACGTCGCGATGTGATGACGCCGGATATCCGCCCCGGCGATGTCGTTATCGGACTCGCATCATTCGGTCAATCCACTTATGAAACGGCTTACAACGGCGGCATGGGCAGCAACGGCCTCACAGCAGCCAGGCATGATGTGTTGTCAAAAATTTATGCCGAAAAATACCCTGAATCGTTCGACCCGAACCTGCCTCCCGAAGTGGTCTATACAGGCCAGCGGTTGCTGACGGAAAAAATCAAAATTGACAGTCAGCAAGACGTGACGGTTGGAAAATTAATCCTGTCACCAACCAGAACCTACCTGCCGGTGTTACAGGAAATGGTGTCGGAGCATCGCAAAAAAATTCATGCGTTGATACATGTCACCGGCGGAGGCCAGACCAAGGTGTTGAAGTTTGCCAAAGATGTACACATCGTCAAAGACAACCTGTTTGATGTGCCGCCGCTTTTCCAAATGATTCAGCAAAGCAGTCACACACCCTGGCGCGAAATGTATCAGGTGTTCAACATGGGCCATCGGATGGAGATTTACACACCGGCGCGTCATGCTGACAATCTTATGGCGATTGCTGAAAAATATGGCATCGAAGCGCGCGTTATCGGGCGCGTCAGGCGCTCTTCCAACGGCGTAAAAGTGACAGTAAAATCGCCAAACGGCAAATTTGACTTTCAGTAAATATTTGATATACAAGGAGTTATGAGAAATCTGATTTTGCTTTTGTCTTTTTTAATCCTGGCTGTTGCCTGTGGAAAAAAAGGTGAAAATCCTGAAATAAAAGCCCTCGAACAGGAAACCTCCACCACGTTCAATCTTGAATCCGGTAAAAAATTGCTGGCTTTGTATCAGGCTGAAGCGCAAAAAAATGCAGCAGACCATGCGTTAGCCTATCAATATCTTGTCAAAGCAGCCAACCTGCAATACAAACTGGGTGATGCCGTGGGCGCAGCCCGTTCAGCCAATGAAGCGCTGAAAAATCACGCTGAAGGGCAGGACAAAACCGGCGCTATTGCCGTGTTGCAAAAAATCTCGAAAGACTATCATTATCGCACGGCTTCTACGCATGCTTTTAACACAGAAGACGTCAATGCCATGCTCAGCAACCTTCAGGGTAATCAACCGGCCATGGATTCGGTGTTGGCTCAGACGGCGCGTGCGATGGGCAATCCTGTTGTGACAGATAACAATAAAGCGCTCGAATTCATTGACTTGTCAGAAGGTTACGCTCACGTTATTGGTTACGATAAATATGCCGATAAATACGCCATGTTGTTGCTACGCGCAGCAGGCCTGGCTAAAAGCATTGAAGAACCGCAAAAGGCGCTGCAACTCTATGATGATATTGCGACCCGTTTGCCTCAGCATCCCAAGGCGCCGACGGCCCTGTTCATGACGGCCTTTATTTATGAAAACGACCTTGGGCAAATGGACAACGCCCGCAAGGCTTACGAGCAGTTTTTGAATGTTTACCCCACCGATCAGGACTTCGCCGACGATGCGCGTGTGGCGCTGAAAATGCTGGGAAAAAGCCCGGAAGAAATTATCAAGGGATTTGAGGGGAAGTAATAATGCTTAAAGCGCAACTACAACCGTTGTATATTTTGGCATTTTCGGCATACGGCATTGAATAATCAAGGAAGAACCAATGGTCAATGCTCCAATCAGGAAAATGGCCACTTCGATGCCAAGCGCATCGGCTGTAATGCCTGATATGACTGCCCCAATCGCATATCCGGCATCTCTCCACAATCGAAAAACACCGATGCTTTCCGCGCGCTGTGCAGGGGACGTCACTTGAGCAATGGTGGACAAAAATGTTGGATATACCAGTGCTGTGCCAAGACCTAATGTTGCAGAAATCGCCGTCAACGTGTAAAAATCATGGGTAAAAGGCAACGCCATAATGGCCAAACCTTGCAACAACATTCCCCCGACAAGCATGGTTTTTTTAGGGAAATGATCTGACATCTTTCCCGTAAACAGTTGGCCAATGCCCCAAACAGTCGGGTACAAGGCCGTGATGACGCCGATTTTATGTAAATCAAATTCGATGGATGCCAGGAAAATGGGGAGCAATCCCCAAATCATCCCGTCGTTCAGGTTGTTGACCAGACCGGCCTGCGTTACCGCGCTTAATGTCCTGTTTTTGAATGTCGTTTCTAGAAAAACATTGCCGAGTGGCGTTGTGTGATCGGCCAGGCTTTGTTTTTGGACAAATATGCGGGTATCTTTTACCCAAATAGCGGTTAGTAAAAAACCGGAAAACGCCATGAAAATACCCATATAAAAAGGCCAGGGCGTGACGCCGTAATGGTCGGCTACAACTCCTGTCAACAAGGCAACCAAGCCAACGGCCAGATAACCGGCAAATTCATTCAGGCCCATCGCCAGCCCGCGATCTTTTTCGCCAGCCAGATCAATTTTCATGACGACCGTACTACTCCATGTCAGGCCCTGACTAACACCCAATAACAAATTGGCCATCACAATCCAGTTCCAGGATGTAGCATGGATAAACATAAAAGGAATGGGCATGGCCAGTAACCAACCGATCAACAACAGGTTTCGGCGTCCGACAAGATTGGCAAAGCGTCCGGTGTAATAGTTGGCCAGTGCCTTGGATAGTCCAAAGGCTACAATAAAAGAAAGCAGTGCTGTTTTTGAGGCAATACCAAACTGCTCCTCGGCAAATTTGGGTAAAATGGTGCGCTCCAGGCCAACCATACCACCGACAAAGGCATTAACCAGTACCAACAAGGCAAATTGACGCCAGTTTTCTCGAATACCGGGCTGAATGTTATGCGTTTTCATCGGCGACTCAACAGTTGATTACTTTGTCACTTTCGATGATCAGCCTGGTCAACTCCGCCATATTGCTGATTTCTGCTTTGTCTGCGAGTGACACGTTCTTCAATCCTCTGGCCTCAACGCAGCTGCCACACAGCAAAAGCCTTGCGCCTTTGTTGGTGGACAGTTTCAACATGCGCTCTATGTTATAGTAACCATTGGGCGTGTTCTGGTCGGCTATGGCGCAATTTACCCCGTCGGCCATCAGGAAGATGACCACTGATGTATCTGGAAAATCTTTGTTGAGTTGATTGGCAATACGAAGGGCGTTGTACGCCTTTTCTGTGCCGTATGGGGCATCATTAATGATGATTAAGACCTTTGACATAACGTAGAATTTTTGCCAAAGGTCAGGCGGTGTAAAAACCTGTCTTTTTACAAATGATAAATAATTAAAGCAATCTGTTTCTGATCCGGCTGAGCGAAACCTGCGTAATGCCCAGGTAACTGGCAATGTATTTCAGCGGAATTTTCTGTACATAATCAGTCGAGTTCAGCAGATCGAGATACCGCTCTTTGGCACTTTTGAACTGTAAACTTTCCAGTCGCTTAACCGTATTGACATATTCCCGTTCAAAAATCAATCGAAACAGGCGTTCCAGATCATGGTGTTGATCGTACAATTGAAATAGTTTGAATGCATCAAGGGCAATAATCTCCGTACGGTCAATGGTCTGAATCCCCTTTGATGTAGGCTGACCGGTAAACAGGCTTTCAGCACGTACAATCATGTCATTGTCAAAAGCAAAATGCTCGGTTATGTCATTCCCGTCTTTGTAATAAAATATTCTGGCGCTTCCTTTCTTGATGATATATACCGTACGGCAACTGCTGCCTACGGGCTGTATGAGTGCATTTTTAGGATATACTTCCTCCCTCATCAACTGATTCAGTGCCTCTTTTGCAGCATCACTTATTTTGTAAATATTGTCAAACTGCATCATTGCCCGGTCATTAAAGATTCAATACGAATATTTTCGAGTTCAGAAGTCGGCGTTTCCAACGGATTTCGATCAAGGATCATCATGTCCGCCAGTTTCCCAGGCTCCAGACTTCCGGTATGTTTTTCATAGCCATTGGCCTGTGCTGCGCCGAGCGTGTAAGCGTGAAATGCTTCCCGGACGGAAATGCTTTCATCAGGTGCAATGGCATGCCCCGTCATATCGCAACGCTCAATGGCATTTCGAATGCCTGTTAAGGGGTTGAAATTGCGCACAACAGGAGCGTCGGACGAGAAAGCCAGTGAAACACCGGCATCGAGCACCGAGCGATAGGGGTATGTTCGGGACAAATAATCAGCATCGAGGTATTGCCTGAAATTCGCCCCTAATTCCCATAAAAAAATGGGTTGAGAAACGCAAAAAATGCCCAGCGCCGCCATTCTTTTCAGGTGTTCCGATTCGGGTAAGCCCAAATGTTCAATTCTGTGGCGTAGCGCCTTTCCGTTGGTCTTATCTAATTTTTCATAAACATCCAGCACCTGTTCAATGGCTCGGTCGCCGATGGCATGTGTGGCGATTCTGAACCCTGCGGATTGCGCTTCGAGCGCTTTTTGATAAAAAAAGTCAGATTCCAGGCGCATGACGCCGCTTTCATTCGTGCCGCGATAGGTTCGTTTTAACGCCGCTGTTTTTCCACTCAATCCGCCATCGGCAAAGAATTTAACCGTATTGACCTGCAAGTAATCTGTTTCAATCAGGTCAGGCAGCGCCAGGGCCGTCGTCGCGCCATCGGGTACGCGAATAGGTATGGCATTCACCCGCACGCGCAGGCTGCCTTCTCGTTCCATCATGCGATACACGTCCATGAGTTCAGGATGCACCGCCGGGTCGGTTACGCTGGCGATACCTGCTTTGAGCAGTGCCTCTTGTGCTGCCAGTATCATGGTTCGGTATTCTTCCGGACCGGGTGTAGGCATTACTTTTTTTGGAAATCCAAGCGCAGTTTCAGTGATGATGCCATTGGGTTGTCCGTGCTCGTCGAGCCGTATTTCTCCTCCCGCAGGAACGGGCGTATGGGCGTATATTCCACTGGATTCAAGGCCTTTTGTATTTAAAACGGCAATATGCGCGCAAGTTCGAATGACTTGCACCGGACGGTCACGGATGACTTTATCCAGGTCATGTCGGGTAGGCATTCGACCTTCTGACATGTTGGCCTCGTTGAATCCTCGTGCCGTAATCCAGGCTCTTTCAGGATGTTTTCGCGCAAAATCAGCCAGTTTTTCCTGCATTTCAACAATACTGCCTACGCCGCGCAGGTCAAGCATATAGGTAAGCAGATCGCCCACTTTCCACAGGTGCATGTGCGGGTCAATGAACGCCGGCATGAGCGTTTTTCCCGACAGGTCATGAAAAGTTGTATTCGGCGGCACACTGTTTTTCAGGGCATCCAGGGCGCCCGATTGCCGGATTTGTCCGTTGGAAACCCAAAGCGCCTCCGGCGTTTCAGTGCGGCCATCCATTGGAAGGATATGGCCATTGAAATACAGGGTATTTGTCATGGCGCGAAGTTGCGTATTTCTGTTGTAACTGGTTAGGTCAGCGGTTTTGGATCAAAAAAGCAGGCGATTTTAGGTCAATCAAGCCGCTTTTTGAGTTCGATGCAGCGCATCGGACGAGAAAAACGGCGAAGAGTGGCCTAAAATAGACCTTTTTTGACCAAAATGGGAGCGACCTAACCAGTTACTTTCTGTTCAGTCTGTTTTCAGCAGGCTTCCGGTACGTTGAAAATCAGGTGTATTTATTTTCCAGAAATATACGCCCGTTTCGCGCATGGCTTCAGCCGGAATGGTAAAGTTGTGCAAACCGGCCTCGTAGCGGGTGTTTACATCCAGGCATCGTCTGCCACTGGCATCGTACAACTGGCAGCGGATGTCGCCGGGTACGCTCAACGAAAAGCGCAGACTGGCATCGCCGGATGTTGGATTGGGATGAACCGTCACATCCTGCTGATGTGTTGCGGAATAAGTCAACAACAACGGATGCGCCGTCCCATCCTGCTCGTAGGCCTCCGGTTGCAGCCGTGCAGCGGGTGAAAGTTTAAAGTAATCCGACAAGCGGCCATCACAGGTGGCACGGATTTGAAAATTCAAACGCGCAGTCTGTCCCTGGTATTGGGCTTGTGTGGTGTGCCAGGCCAGGGTCAGGGCGCCGGGTTCGGGCATTGCCCAGTTTTCGGGTGAAAATTCAGGTAAATCAGCAGATGTAACAGATTCAATGGACAGGCAACTGGCATCGTACGAAAATGCCGCCTGAAGCGCCTGCAAATGGCTGTGGTTTTCAATTAATAATTCTACCGTACGCGTTTCGCCTGCTGTTAAATCCGGGTTTTCAAGGTGGCAAATCATCCTGTTCCGTTCGTCTGACTGACCTTGAAAAGAGATACTGTTGTTGACGTCGCCAATTTTGATGCCTTCAAAATACACAGGCGACATATCGGCGGTGCTGCCTGTCGCTGTTTCCGGGAAAGGCGTTTGAAACGGATTTTGCGGGTTGGGAAAAACGAAACTGTTGTCCACAAAACGCCAGGACCGATTAATTGGAAATGTTTGATAAATGCCCAGCAGCAACTTGCGTAATTCGACAATATCGAATGTGGTGATACTGCCGTTGCGCGACACGTCGGCGGCGATCATTTTTTCGGGGCTGTCAAGGGCTTCCAGCGCCAGGATATGCTTGGATATCAGCACCAGGTCAAATGTGCTGACGCCTGACAGCGGTGCGTCGTCGCGTTCGGGTGTGACGGCATAAAATCCATTGAAAAAAGGCGGAAAATCAAACTCCGTACATCCGCTGGTGTCGGTAACTTCGGCCAAAGTCATATCCGGCGCACTGCTGGAAGACAAAATGGTGTTGACCGCCAGGCCGGGCAAAACGCCCAATGTCGGATGAAACAGACAGACTTTAAGGGGCGGTAGTGGCGCACAATATCCCGCGCTGTCACTGATGGTTAGCGCGACGGTACACGAACTGGCGTTACCGCTTTTATCGCGCGCCCACAACTCGGCGATGTTAGGCAAGCCCATTCTGCTGCAATCATATTCAATGGAAGAAGCCGGATTTCCACTGGAATCAATCGGAAAACCGTTGCCACTGCCTTGTTTGCGGATGCCCAGCACCAGTTGGTTGACTGGCGTAATGTTATCACTCACCGAATGCAGTAATTGAGCAATGCCGACCTGGGCTTTGCCTTGCGCATTCAGGAAAACCTGCAAAGGCTGAACGCATTGAAGCGTTGGCGCTGCACAATCACGAATGGTAAAACTGTGTCTGAACGTATCGCGCACATTGCCTGCTTCAAGATGCCATTCAATCGTATGATGACCATATGGCAAGGCTGGATTAAAAAACAGGAAAGGTAATTCTGTGGTATTCCAGCGCACATAACCCGTCAGCAGTCCGTTGGCTTGTGTCATGGAATCCAGCGCAAAGCGATATTTTTTACTGGCAGGCACCATTCGCTGGTCAAATTCGGCGGATACGCCACCGGTGTAACCTGCGTTGGCCATGTTGCCATACATCACCGTTCCTGCGGGCGGCAGATTGTCGCTGTTGACAGCCGTTTCCGGCTGACCGTCATTGTTGAGGTCAAGAAATATCGTATAACTCAACGACAAATGCGCCGCGAGGCATGGGTCGCCGAAAACAATTTTGATTTCGGTTACGCTCTCAGCCAGGTTGTTGGATTGGTGCAAGGAGTCATACCATACACTCGAATTCCATAAATCGAAGAGATTATTGGAGTTGTCGCAAAGGTTGGTGGCGACGGGCGCAAACTGCCCTACATCAGGACATTGTGCATAGAGGAATCGCCCTGCCAGAAGCAGGAGCATCGAAATCGGTAATCGGCGCATCGGTTTTTGTTTTTGTTATAAAATGATATAACAAATTTCACGCCGGAAGTTGTTTTTTGTATCGGAAATTTGTTGTTGGGTGTAATTTCAAATGTTGTCATCCTGAGCGTCAGCGAAGGACCTGCTACCCGCGGGTGAAGGAATAAGCAGTTCGTTTAATCGCTACGCGAAGGGTGGCGGTTTATCATACCCAATAAAAAAGCCGTTCTGCAAGTTACCCTGCAAAACGGCTTTTTCTTTATCCGTTTTTCGAAAATCAGATTCCGAAAGCCTTTTTTACATCATTCACGGCGTCGAGTTTCTCCCAGGTAAACGTTTCATACTTTTTACCGTTGATTTCCTTGATGCCGGGCTGGCGGCCAAAGTGGCCATAAGCAGCCGTTTCAGAGAAAATCGGATTTTTCAGGCCATAGCGACGCACGATAGCGGCCGGGCGCAGGTCAAAAACATCAAGCAGTTTGCGCGCGATTTCACCGTCGGTGAGGCCCTTGGTTTTGCAGGTGCCGTAGGTATTAACATACAAACCAACGGGTTTAGCCACACCGATAGCGTAAGCCACTTGCACCAAAGCCTGTGAGCACAAGCCTGAAGCCACCAGGTTTTTAGCGATGTGGCGTGTGGCATAGGCCGCAGAACGGTCCACTTTTGAAGGGTCTTTACCGCTGAAAGCGCCACCACCGTGTGCGCCTTTACCACCGTAGGTATCCACAATGATTTTGCGGCCAGTCAGACCGGTATCACCGTGCGGGCCGCCGATCACGAACTTTCCGGTTGGATTGATATGGTAAGTAACATCGCTGGTGAACAGTTTGCTGACGCGCGAAGGAAGTTGCTTTTTAACCCTTGGAATGAGGATTTTCTGCACATCCGTGGCGATTTTAGCCAACATTTTCTCATCCGCATCGAAGTCGTCGTGCTGTGTAGAGATGACGATGGTGTCAATCTTTTTCGGCACGTGCTTGTCTGTGTATTCGATGGTGACCTGGCTTTTAGCGTCGGGGCGCAGGTATTTCATTTGTTTGCCTTCCTTGCGGATGGCTGCCAGTTCGCTCAGCAGCAAATGCGCGAGATCAAGCGCCAGCGGCATGTAGTTGTCCGTTTCATTGGTGGCGTAGCCGAACATCATGCCCTGGTCGCCAGCGCCTTGTTCTTCCTCTTTTTTACCAACGTCAACACCTTGCGCGATGTCGGCGGATTGCTCGTGAATAGCCGACAGGATGCCGCACGATTTGTAGTCGAATTGATAGTCAGCCTTGGTGTAGCCGATGCGTTTGATGGCCGAGCGTGCTGCTTCCTGCACGTCCACATAAGCCGAAGAACGCACTTCGCCGGCAACAACAACCAGGCCGGTGGTGACCAGTGTTTCGCAGGCTACTTTTGAGTTGGGGTCCTGACGGAGAAACTCGTCGAGGATGGCGTCGCTGATCTGATCCGCTACTTTATCGGGATGCCCTTCTGAAACTGATTCGGAAGTGAATAAATATGCCATTTTTAAATTTTAAAAAGGTATTGGTTCAATATCCGCTTTGCCTGAAGCAAGCGGAGGATGACGTGAAGAGTGAAACCCTGAGCGGGCATGCTTTTAGTCAAGTTAAAGTGGTTTTGAACGACTCGCGTCTGTAAATCATTGAAAATCAGGAAAAACAATCACGTAAATCTTCAAAATCACTTAAATCCGGGCATAAAAGCGGCGCAAAGGTAGTTTTTCCGTCGGAAAGCAGTACCCGTCACGGAAAATTAGTCAAACCCGAACGCCAACTTAGTGCATTATAATCACCTTTTCAGTACGTGTCTGGCTTGAACCAACGGTTGTTTGCACAAAATATACGCCCGGTGTATAATGTGTTGTAGAAATGGGTACAGCAGCGTTGCCTGTAGGTTCTACTGTTTTTTCTTCAATCAGGCGTCCGTTCAGATCATAAATACCGATAAGAACAGGATGCGCATCCTTCCCCGGGCCATCCACAAGTACCATGATTTCCTGATCGGCCGGGTTGGGGTACGTGCTGATCTGCCATGAGGCATCTTGTTGAATGTGGACAATTTTAGAGTAGCTGAATTTTCCGTCAAGGTCAATTTGCCGAAGGCGATAAAAACCTTTTTTCAGGGGAGCGTTGTCTGTAAACTGATACAAAGCGGCATCGCCCTTACTGCCGACAAAGCCTAATGTTTCGAATTGGCTGCCATTTTCCGAACGTTCAATTTCAAAGCCGCTATTGTTTACTTCATTCGATGTTTGCCAGTGAAGTATTACAGTGCTATTTCGGGGTTCTACATCGAATCGGATCAATTGTACGGGCGCTGCAATGTCAGGTATAAGGGAGTATTGATAGCCTGTACCTGGCGAACCGGCATAAACACGGCCCATATTGTCTGTTTTGATGACGTTGGCGAATTTCCAGGCCATACCATTATTGGCATCTGTCCAGCTGGAGCCGCCATTGTTCGAATACCGGATTCCTTGCGAACTGGCACTGTATCCGCCGGCATAATAGGCAGATGAAGAGCCGGTGTAAATGATATTCGAGTTTTGAATGGCGACGGCAATAGCCCTCATATAATCGTCGGTGACCAGTTTTGTCCAGGTTGCACCTTTGTCATTACTTCGCCACAGCCCTTTGCCAGTACCGTAAGCGACAACATAAACCCGGTCGGCCACATTAGGGTCGGCCTCAATATCGTAAGTGCCTTGCCATCCGCTTTCCCAGGGCGGGCCGCTGACGCCTCCGCGCATGGCAGTCAGGCCTGTTTCAGTCCAGGTCGTGCCGCCATCGGTTGAGCGCCAAAAGCCATTTTCACCGCCAGCGTACACATAGTTGCTATTAAAATTGTCAATAGCCGTCGTTCGGATACCGCCGTTGTTGAGTACCCGCGACCAGGAGGCGCCATCATTCGTACTGCGATAGACATCTCCGCTGGCCGTGACAAACAATGTTCGGTTGGTAGAAGTGCTGTTGCGGTCAACCGAGAAGCCCAAAATAGCGTAGCTGCTGGTCGGTATCCCGGAGTGTGACGTAACCCAGCTGTCCTTTTGGCCAGAATTGGTGCTTTTTACCACCGTTGCAGGGTCTGTATTACCGCCTGCTTCGGGTTTCATCATGGCCCAGACGACATCGGCGCGTGTGGGGTCGGCTGCGATAGCATAAACATTGCCACCGTATGCCTTGCCGTCGCGCACCCAGCCAGTATTATTGCCCAGATGCGGGGCGCTGTTGCCCGATTGCCAACTGACGCCGCGATCGAGGCTTCTCCAAATACCGATATCCCAATAACCGCCATAAAGAACATTGGGGTCAGCTTCACTGACGGCAAAATCCTGGGTCACGACATTATCCACGCCAGTCGATTTCCATAAGTCCGACCCGACATTGGTGGTGTGTATCGGGGCAAAGCTGGCGCCGCCGTTTGTCGTTTGAAAAACGAACTGGTTGTTGATCCAAAGGAACGTACTGCCGCTGACCATGCTTTCTCCGAACGTGTGTGTAAACCCGCTGTACGAGTAGCCGTATGTCCAATAGTGATCCCAGGTTGCATTTAATGTCTGATAGCCGCAATTCATATTGGAAAGCGTACAAATGCGCGTCCAGGAAGTGCCTTCATTCGTGGATTGCCAAACGCCATTTACCGGATCGCGCCAAAGAAATTGCGAAGAAGGGTCAATCAACCTGATATTGGAAGGCGTATCCTTGTCCACTAAAATGACACCGGTACGCGTGGAGCGCTGCGTCCAGCTGGCGCCGCTATCTGTGCTCCGATAGAAATAACCTTCAGTGTCAAATCCACTCAGGTAATAAGTCGTCAGGTATAGTGTCGTGGGTGTTGTCGGGTGTATGGTAATATCCATGACGCCTGTGCCGCTCAGTCCGGTAGCAATTTGAGAAAAGGTGACACCGCCATCGGTGCTTTTATAGACGGTTTCAGTACCAACGGCAAACCGGCTTTTTCCGCTAAGGACATACAGAATATCCGCATTGGAGGGGTTGATGACGATTTTCAGGATGCGTACATTATTTGGCAGGTTGGTGCTCACCTGCGCCCATGTTACGCCGTTGTCGGTGGTTTTATAAATATCAGTACCGACAGAATTCCAGGCATTATTATAGGCTGCATAGCCAGTATTCGTATTAGATGGCGCAAATTTGATGTCGCCGATATAGCCGCTTGTTAAAACTTCGGTATAATTGATCCCTCCATCGGTACTCCTGAAAATGCCGCTTTCAGAACCCAGGTATGCGATGTTGCCATCTGTGGGGTGAAATCCGACTGCAGAAATATGCGTTGTGGTCAGGCCCTGTGTCGAACCAATAGGCTGCCAGCTCACCCCGCCATTTACAGAACGGTAGGCGCCGGAAAGGTCGCTCGCAACAAGGATCGTTCCGGTTGGACCAATGCCAGCCGCTTCGAACGAGCCGCCACCTCCAGGATTGATACGTGTCCAGTTGTGTATTTGTGAAAAAATGGAAAGCGGAACAATAGACAACGTTATTATTAGTAAATACTTCATTTTGAAGTTTTTTTACGTTAAAAAAAGTTATAATTTTACAAATTTTCGGTCAGTAATTTGACCAGGAACC
>JADZBJ010000445.1 GCA_020852155.1 Saprospiraceae bacterium
AGCCATTTTTGGCGATCTGGCACTGTCAGGCGAAGCACATCGCAGCGAATTTGCACAGGTCATGCAAGACGACGCAGAAGTGCTATGTATCAAGATAGATGAGTTTCAGCATATGATGCAAATCAACCAAAATCTGACCTTCTGTGTGATGAAACACTTCACGCAAAGGCTTCACCGCGCTGAGGAACGTCTGGCCAAACTCATGGTCAAAGATGCCCGCGAGCGCATTATCGAATTCCTGATGGAAGCCGCCGATCACGATGGCCGCAGGGTTGGCTTTGAAATGCTGGTTAAACACCAAATGACCCAACAAGACATCGCTAACCTGACAGGCACCAGCCGCCAAACCGTTACGTCGGTGTTTAATGACCTGAAACGCTCAAACCTGATTCATTTTAACAGAAATTCGGTCTTGATCCGGGATATGGAAAAACTGGCGTAAGCATGAGGTTAACGTTGCAAGATGTTGTTCAAATGAGGAATTGTTACGATACCCTTTCAACAACCTTCAACTTTTAACCACTTCAATATTCGACCGCCATTTTCAACTTTTTTAACGGACAACATAACCAACGCCCGCCCTGATAACCGATTTAAGCCATGAAATGACACAGCCTCCGGATTTACATCCGGAGGCTTTTTTCGTAACGCCAAATCATGAAATGCAATAACTTGCCCGTCCAAAACGAATCCTTCGAGATTGCATCTCTTTCAACCGAAGGCATTTAAAAGTCATCAGACTTTTAAATCGTGCATTCAACCACCCTACCGTGTTATAAAGCATTGATTTTTAGAGGTTGTTAAAACTTCTCTGCTGGATTCAAAAAGAGCAGATTTTGGCGATAGCCGATCCTTTTTTTTCGGGGTGAAGCGTGGGTTTCAGCCTGAAAAAATAGGAAGGATAGCGGCAAAAGATGCCTTTTTGAGCCAGTGAGGGAAATTTTAACAACCTCTCACACACTTAAATTTTTATTCATGAAACACATCATGCTTATTATGACACTGTCGCTCACGGCAGCAACGCTCTGTGCCCAATCACAATGGCAAGCCATCCCCAATGCGCCTTCGAATCAGGGGCGATTCGACGATGTTTTTTTTGTTGATTCACTGCATGGCTGGTTAGGCAGCAGCGCCGGACGGATATACCGCACGACCGATGGCGGCGTAAACTGGACACAGGTGTACAACAGCAATTACTATTTCAGGAGTATCGAGTTTTACAACCAGCAGATTGGCTACGCAGGTACGCTGGATAAAAAACTGCTACGTACCACCAACGGCGGCACTTCCTGGACGGATGTTTCACCGGACATCAGCCCGGCCCCTGATGCCGTGTGCGGCATTGCCATACCCGACAGCCAGACCGTGTACGTCGTGGGTGAATGGGACACGCCGGGTTATGTAGCCAAAACGGCCGACGGTGGGCACAACTGGACGCGTCAAACCCTCGGTAAAGCCATGATTGATGCATTTTTCATTCATCGGGATACGGGTTTTGTAACAGGTCAGAACGACCAGGGCGCGGTTATATATTACACCACCGATGGCGGCGCGACCTGGACTGAAAAATTCAACTCCAATGTACCAGGACAATACGTCTGGAAAATCCAACGCATCACCCCTCAGGTGTGGGTGGCCTCTATTCAAACATTCAATGGAGGCGTTTTTGCCAAAAGCACTGACGGCGGCATGACCTGGGAGAAAAAAACAGCGCCTGTGCCCGATATGCAAGGCATCGGATTCGCCACACCTGAACACGGCTGGGTCGGCGGCTATATTCCAGGGTTTTATGAAACATTTGACGGCGGAGACACCTGGGAATACAAGGATTTCGGCGGGAATTTCAATCGGTTCTATTTCCTTAGTCCCACCCTGGCCTACGCTTCGGGTGAATCCGTGTACAAGTTTTCGCCTCAGAACAGCAGTTCGACAAAAGCGTCGCCTACCAAGCCCTACGACGATGGTTTCTGGTTAAAAATCGCACCCAACCCCAGCAACGGGCGTTTCAACGTGCGGTACTACCTGCCGGTCAAAGACATCATCCGCATCAGCATTTTGTCGGCCGATGGCACACAAATGCACAATATTTACCACGAAAGGCACCTGCCGCCAGGTGAATACAACTTTGATATTGACGCCACGGATTTACCCACCGGACAATACTTTTTGGGCATTCAGCGCAACCACGGACTGTACATGAAGCCCTGGGTGAAATCCGAGTAAAGAGATAACCGGACTTAAATAAAATTGAAGGTTATCAGGATTGATTTTCCTGATTTTCAAGGATTTAATGACGTAGTTTGTACAAACACCTCTTTTGCCTTGATATAGTTGGAATCTCGCAGTATTTGCGATATTTGCTGCATCCGAATTATACACGGATTTAAGAGGTTTTGAAAGCATGCAGGATTTATCTTATTGATTTTCAATAATTTAAAGACTTGATTTACTCAAAACCACTTTGCACTGACAATATTTAAACCTCCGCCGGAAGCGGCTGATTTTCGCATCAGGGCGGGTAAAATCAAAACTAATTGACTATGTCTGCAAAAGGTATTCCAACGGTTGACCTTTCCAAATTTGTGAAGGGTACGCCTGAAGAGAAAAAGCAATTTGTGAAAGACCTCGGTAACGCGTTCCATGAAGTTGGCTTCGTGGCTGTTGCCAATCACGGTGTTCCGAAAGAGTTGATTGATGATTTTTTCAAGTATTCCCAGGCATTTTTTGCGCTGCCGGAAAAGAAAAAAAGGAAATACGAAGTAAGCGGAGCCGCCGGACAACGCGGCTACACTTCTTTCGGCAAGGAACACGCCAAGCAATCGCAGGTGGCTGACCTGAAAGAATTTTTCCAGATTGGCCAGGAAGTGCCCAAAACACACCCGATGGCTGACCAGTACGCACCCAATGTCAAGGTGCGCGAAGTGAAGGAATTTTCCAAAACTGGCAGAAAACTGTACAAGGAATTCGAAAAAGCGGGCGGCTATTTGCTCAAAGCCATTGCCATGCATTTGCGTATCGGTCCAAATTATTTCAAGGATAAAATCAAGCACGGTAATTCCATCCTGCGCTCGATTCACTATCCACCGATCACACAGGAGCCGGCATCGGCTATTCGCGCAGAACAGCACGAAGACATTAACCTGATTACTTTATTGGTTGGCGCCAGCGCCGGAGGTCTGGAATTATTGAACTCGGAAGGAAAGTGGATGCCAATTATGCCTGAAAATGACGAAATCGTTATCAATGTTGGCGATATGCTGCAACGCCTGACGAATAACTACCTGAAGAGCACAACGCACCGGGTAGTCAATCCGCCTCGCGAAGATTGGCATTTGCCGCGCTTGAGCATTCCGTTCTTCCTGCATCCGGTCAGCAACATGGATCTGACTTGTCTGCCCAAAACGGTCACCAGGAAAAATCCTTTGCACTATGCGCCCATCACTGCCGGCGAATACCTTGACGAACGCCTGCGCGAAATTGGACTGAAAAAATAATTTAATGATGCGATGGGGAACACTTTCATCATCGCATGATCACATCATCACTTTACCACATTATGAACGGATTTTTATCGCTGGGACGCTGGCTGTTTGCCATCCCTTTTGCTATTTTCGGATTATTCCATTTTTTGGATGCAACGGCTATGGCTGAGTACGTTGTACCGGATTACATGCCCATGAAAAATGTGTTTGTAATACTTTCCGGTGCAGGAATGGTGGCGGCTTCTGTCGCCATGTTGATCGGCAAATTTGACAAACTGGCGGCGACCTTACTGGCCGGCTTCCTGTTGCTGTTAGTCGTCATGGTTCACTTGCCCTCTACGATGAATCCTGCCACACAGCAAAATGCCATGACGCAACTGCTCAAAGACATTTCGTTGGCTGGTGCAGCCATGATGTATGCGCTTAATTACGCAAAAGACAGATCCGTGATCGGCTAAAAGGTCGTACAGATTTTTTCAAGGGTGTTTTATCAATCAGATGATAAAACACCCTTTTTTATGCCCGGAAATGCGCGTTTAACGAGCGCGTTGGGGCTTCAGGTGGGTCCGCATAAAACAAATGACAGACAAGAAAACGGCAGAAATCAAAAGACTTAACATGGCGGAGGTTAATTGTTTCGCCCTGGCTGCTGCGGTTAAATTGTTCTGAACCTAACTTAACCTACAGGCTCGGGCCTGGTGAAATTGTTGTGTCATGAAGCTGCTTTTATCGGATAATCAGGCAATAACCTGGTTTCAATCTGGTTTCATTTATAGATGTCATGAAAGCAGAAAATGTAACCCGAAAACTTGAAAAAAAATTTCCTCGGCATCCGGTATTAACCATTTGAGAAGAAAAAAACTCAATTTATACCCGGATTTAAGTGATTTTTTAAGATTTACAGGACTGATTTTCTTAATTTTCGATGATTCGCAGACGCGAGTCATTGGAAACCACCTTGTGTTGACTACATACTGAAAAAGTGCTGTGAAATATACAGCCCAACCAGCAGCAGTAACATTAACCAAAGCAGGCAACCACTCATCAAGGCAGAAATTAATTGTATGACCCGACGAACTACCTGCCTGAGTACCATGGCGGCAATTCCGGCGACGACAATCCATAGAACAAGTATTGTGGGGTTGGCGGATAAAAGTAAAAAGCCATACATGGTTGTTGTTGTTGAAGTGGTTAAACGGATTGGGTTCACGCCCGTCAGCGAATGCGATGCCGAGGCTTCAAATGCGACCGCATCAGGCATACAACTGAAAGGAAAGCAGCGGAAATCAAAAAGATAGTCATGGTAGGCAGTGGTTTACCCTGGAAGCATGGCGCACATGGTTGAGCCGCCGTGAGGCAGCTGCATGTAGCCAAAATCCGGGAAAGGTGAAAAGCAGTTTATATCAATTTGGTTTTTATCAATTTCAGGGACTGCCTTGTGCTAAAACGGCAGTGATTCATGAAGCGCCTGATATGACTTCCGTGTTGCTTGCACAAATATATATAAGGAAAAACCACTTATGCAACACCCCTAATTCCAATTAAACCCCAAAAAACCAAACGAAAACTATCTTAATCTTAGTTCCAGTGCAATTCAAGAAAAAGTTCCGGCTAAAAGCAAAGAAAGACTCGCATAAAATCAGACATTTATCCGGTAAATCCTGCATTATATTCGTTAATCATACAACCTGAAAGCCTCAACCTGTAATGCAAGATGCCATTGATCGCCAAAAAGTTGGGCCTGATAATGGTAAATTAGTACAAATCAAGTACTGGCCGTCGAAAATTTTAGAAAATTTTGAGAACAGACATATTTTTGACTTCAATTTTCTAAAACATTTCAAGAAAAATGCGCAGCGTCTACCCCCGTTCAACCTTCCTAGCGATTTACCAGGCCATTGCTGACAAATTAGCCCAGGGAAATCCGCCCGTAAATATTCTGAAATCAGACGGTGGCCAGGACACGACCAAACTTGGCCTGAAATGGGACCCAATCGTTGACAAATTTGAGTACAATGCCGCATGCGTCATTTTGGCCGACCTGAAAGCCAAGAAATTTGTGGATGACCGCTCTAACCTCAACTACGGAAAACTACTCTATAACAAGCGCCTCGAACTGGAAAAAAATCCGGGCAGCGAATCCGTTACCATACAAGGCGAAGAATACAATCTGGGGCTATTCAAATTCCTGGGATTTGAATCCAGAGAAGCCTTCGAAGAAGCCAAGGGTATTCGCGTAGCGACTATGCCCAGCCTAGTACCGGAGGCCCACGACAACACAACGCCACAAGATGGCGATGGCTACACTTACTATATCGGCGCTTACTATTCCTTCAGAAATTACAGGATAAAGAAGTTCCTGCTAGCCATTCATTATACGCAGCAACCAGGGCAACCCATGCCTTGCTGGCAATGGGGCTTCCACACGACCGATAAAAAGACACATAACCTGACTTCGTTGCGCAAGATCAACACGCTGACCATGACAGGGACAGCACAGGCCAAGGGGCATCATTTGTACATAAACCTGATCGAAAAAGGCGGCACCGCAGGACGGGAAATGCACTTGATCGGCATTTGCGATGAAGAAAACGGCACTGGTTTGCCAGAGCATCAGGACACCATTCCTTGCGCCCTGCAAACCGTTTCACAAGACCAATATGCCATCTCGCTGGAGGCCTTCCTGATTCGTTGCTCTGCCGACGAAGCCCTGCGCATGATGAATGAGCCGGAAATCTATTACGGTCACGACATCATCGCCGAATCACTTGATGCAGCGAAAAAGAAAACCATGTTCCTGTATCTCATGCTTCAACGCAGGAATTTCAAGGTGGATTTCAGGCCCAATTCGTTTAACCTGAATGATCTGGAATATAGAAGCAACCCGGTACGCCGATACACCGATCGCCTTCTTGGAGAATATCGCATCTGGAATTTCGGACTTCGCCGAGGCATCGTCATACAGAGCAAATTAGTCGTCAGCAAGGAAATACCCTATCAGGCTATGTTCTATCCTTATCTGTCGGATGAAATCAAAAACACAGACCGCGAACTGGAAGAACAATTAGCCGTTCTCGTCATCAGCAATGAAATACGCCGCGACCAACTCTGTTTTTCCACTTTTGTCAAGCGAAGACTCACACTGGTGAATTATGCCATTTTTGATATCCGCCACCTGAACGAACGCAACTGGGCCGAAGGGATGTTTATTACAACTGGCTATGATGAAAAAGGTATTATTGGCGGTTATGCGGTTATGTGTAAAGTCAAACCGGGCGAAACCTGCGAACCCATGTCCATGACCCGTGAAGAAGCGGCACTATATGCTCAGGCACTGGGATTGAAAGACATGCACGATGGCCTGCGCAAACTTTGGAAAGGCAAACTCTGGAAGCAAAAATCCAACACCCAATTCGGATGCTACGGAATAGCCCGGCACCCGGACAAGGGAATACTCATGGTGCGTAAATCATCAGGGCCATATGCTGGTATGCTGGATCTGCCCGGCGGCAAACTGGAATACGGGGAATCTCCGGAAAATGGCCTGAAACGCCGTTTTACAGAAGAAACCAATTGTGCTGTGCAGGACGTGTCATTACTGTCCAACGAGTCGGCTGTGTGGGATTGGCGACGCA
>JADZBJ010000446.1 GCA_020852155.1 Saprospiraceae bacterium
CGGTTGTGGTTGGCGCTCAGGGTATCGCGGCGGGTAGCAATGATTTTTTTCAGGTTGGGGAAACGCTGTTTCATTTGACGCGCCATGTCTTGAAAATCAGTAGATTGTATGCCAAAAATATCCGCAGCATCACCTTCGGTACAGACTGCTACGTCGCAATGTTCTACCAGAGCGGGCATCACTTCCGAAGCCTTTTTGCCGTATTGCCACAACACCCGGCGGTAGTTTACATCTGCGCTTATCGTAATTCCAAGTTGCCGGGCGGCTTTTAAAGCCTCGGCGCAGGCGGTTGCCGCAGCGGCCGAAACTGCTGGCGTAATGCCCGTCCAGTGAAACCATCGCGCTCCTGCCAGGATTTTTTCCCAATGAAAATGACCAGGGTTCAGTTTTGCAAAAGCCGAATCATACCGGTCGTACACAATCCGGCTCGGACGAATGCCCGCACCGACCTCCATGAAATACAGCCCGAGGCGTCCTTCTCCAAAAACGAAACTCGAAGTATCCATGCCCGATTTTTCAAAAAATGCAGCCGCCGCCCGCCCCAGGTCATTTTCGGGGAAAACGGTGACATGCGCCGAAGGAACGCCCATTTGTGCCAGCGCCGCCGCTGTGTTTGCTTCGCCGCCGCCGTAGGTAATGCCCAGGTTGCTCGCTTGCGCAAAACGCTGATGGCCGGGCGCGGTTAGGCGCATCATGATTTCTCCGAATGTTACGACGTTTGCCATTTTTTAGTTGTTTTAATGCGCTTGTTTGGGGGGTGTAACAAAAGCCAGAATCCGGTCAATCCTTCCTGTGATTTTACTTTTGACACAACCCCCCGGTCAGCTCTAATCATGCTCAAATCCAAAATACCCCGCCGCGTTGCGATAACTGATATCGCGCACTATCTCTCCGATCCACTCCACCTCGTTGGGTAATTCTCCTTTCTCGATTTCCTGTCCAAACAAATTACAGAGCGTACGCCGGAAATACTCGTGGCGCGGGTACGACAAAAAAGACCGGGAATCGGTCAACATACCCACAAATCGACTTACCAAACCCATGTTGGACAAGGCATTGAGCTGTTTTTCCATACCGTCTTTCTGATCCAAAAACCACCAGGCTGAGCCGAACTGTACTTTGCCGGCTACCGATCCATCATTAAAATTTCCGATCATCGTGGCCATCAATTCGTTGTCCGCCGGATTGAGGTTGTACAAAATGGTTTTGGTCAATCGGTTTTCCGAGTCCAGCCGGTCGAGGAATCTGGCCAGCGCCCGTCCCTGCTGAAAATCTCCTATGCTGTCCCAGCCAGTATCAGGTCCTAATTGGCGCATGGCCCGGGAATTGTTGTTGCGCAACGCCCCGAGGTGGTATTGTTGCACCCAGCCTTTTTGGTGATCAAGAAGCGCAAATTCAAACAACAGGGCGCTTTTTATCTTCAAAACTTCCGTGGTGTTCAAGGTCTGACCGCTTCGGATTTTTTTGAAAATGTCCTTTATTTCCTGCTCTGTGTAAGGTTCGCAATAAATTTCCTCCAGACCGTGGTCGCTCATGCGGCAGCCGTTTTGTGCAAAAAAGTCATGGCGTTTGGTCAAGGCGGCCATGAACCCGGCATAGTCGTCAATGTGAATTCCAGCAACAGAAGCCAGGTTGTCTACCCAGACATTGAAGGTCGCGGGGTCTTCCACAGCCATTGCTTTGTCGGGTCGAAAAGCGGGCAAAACTTTAAAATCCATACTCGGATCTGACGCCATTTTTTGGTGCCATTCGAGCGAGTCGGTCGGATCGTCGGTGGTGCAGAGGACGCGGACGTTCATTTTCCGCAGCAAATTCCGAACGGAATATTCAGGGGTACGAAGCAATGCGCTGGCTCGGTCATAGATCGATTGCGCAGTAGCCGGACTGAGCAATTCCGTGATGCCAAAGTACCGCCGCAATTCCAAATGCGTCCAGTGATACAAGGAATTGCGCAGAATATAAGGCACGGTTTCGGCCCATTTTTCAAACTTTTCCCAGTCGCTGGCATCGCCAGTACAATACATTTCTGAAATTCCCTGAGTCCGCATGGCCCGCCATTTATAGTGGTCGCCATAGAGCCAGACCTGGGTAAGGTTGTCGAAGCGATGGTCTTCAGCAATCTGTTGCGGCAAGAGGTGATTGTGGTAATCAATGATCGGCATGGGCGCAGCGAACTCATGATAGAGCCGCTGCGCTGCCGTCGTATGAAGCAGAAAATTTTGATCGAGAAAAGGTTTCATCATGCGAAGGATTGAGCAATTTGAAGGTGTTTTAAAGGGAAACCCCGCGTTTCCAGGGAATAAAATCGTCTTGCCCCATGCGCACGGCGGCTACTTCGGTTTGTCCGCTCGCTACGGCTACGACATAATCCAGCAATTGCTCCGCAGATTCCTGAATACTTTGTTCGCCGCGAATGATGCTCCCTGAATCGAAATCAATGATGTCGGGCATACGTTGGGCTAGCGCGGTGTTGCTGGAGACTTTGATTACCGGGGCGATGGGATTGCCGGTGGGCGTGCCGAGACCTGTGGTAAAAAGCACCACTGTAGCGCCTGAACCGACTTCTGCGGTGGTGCTTTCTACGTCGTTGCCGGGCGTACACAATAGGTTGAGACCCGGCAAAGTCACTTTTTCAGGATAATC
>JADZBJ010000447.1 GCA_020852155.1 Saprospiraceae bacterium
ACGACTTTAGGCGTGGGTTATACGCAGCAACCCGCCACTTTAGGCGTGGGGCGAATCATCAACCCATGACTGAAGTCATGGGCGAATCATTAACCCACGACTTTAGTCGTGGGACACAGCAGCATCCCGCGTCTTCGGCCGTGGGACACAGCACCAACCCACGACTTCAGGCGTGGGTTATAAGCAGCAACCCGCCACTTTAGGCGTGGGGCGAATCATCAACCCATGACTGAAGTCATGGGCGAATCATTAACCCACGACTTTAGTCGTGGGACATGCACCAACCCATGACATCCGTCGTGGGATCTCAAGACATCAACCCACGATTTCAGTCGTGGGTACTAAAAAAAACACAGTGCAAAAGTACCTTAACGAGTTTCTTGGAACCTTCTTCCTGGTTTTAATCATGCTGCTGGCGCACAACAACGCCGGCATTGCGCCAATGGCTCCCCTGGTAACGGGAGGCGTATTAATGGCCCTGACCTATGCGGGCTGGCATATTTCCGGCGCCCACTTTAATCCGGCAGTGACCATTGCGGTGATGATGCGCGGCAAAATTGATCGAAACGATGCCATTTACTACATCATAGCACAGATGGCTGCGGGTCTGTTGGCAGCATTGATCGGCGTGTTTTTACACCATTGTCAAAGCGGCGCTGAAATATCCCTGCACAGCAATGACGCCATTTGTTCGGTTACTGGTGAATTTTTAGGCGCTTTTGCCCTTGTCTGGGTATTTCTAAACGTGTTAACCGCAAAAAACAATTCTGGCCAGGCCTTTTATGGTTTGGCTATCGGCTTTGTGTATATGGCTTGTTCCTATGCGTTGGGGAGTTTAAGCGGCGGCGCATTCAATCCGGCGCTGGCATTTGGGTTCAGCATTGCCGGTATGGCCACGTGGAGCGACATTTGGATATATTTCCTGGGCGCTTTGCTGGGGGCAGCTGCCGCAACCACCGTTTTTCAGATCATTTATGGTCGCGGCGAGTGAACGTCAGCCAAAAAACGTTTCTGATAGATTCCACCATTCACACCATTTCAATACAATATTATGAGTATCAAACAATTATCCATCCTCCTGGCGGCATTTATCATGCCGACACTGGCGCTTGCCATCACGCAATACCAAATTGGCGACGGGCTGGTCGTTCATGCTGAAAACGGACTGGTTTTAAGGAAAACACCAGACGCTAAAGGCGAGAAAATTATCACGCTCAACTATGGAGATCAGGTCACGGTACAGGCTGAAAATTTCAGAAAAAAACCGCACAGCGTTCAGGAGTTCGCTGGCTTTACCATTAAAGGATATTGGGTAAAAGTCAAAACCTAGAAAAATCAGGAAGGTTATGTCTTCGACGGATACCTGTCAAAATATAGCACGCCTGTGTCTATTGAAGATGATCAGGGTAATAACTCTTTGGTAGATTTATACATGCTCGGTCATTCGGAAAGGAAGGGCAAGCGTATAGAAAAGACCGATGCGAATGGCTATACTTCCTATCGGCAATTGTTCAAAAACGGCGCAGAAACAGCACTCAATTCAGCAGAAGGTGGCTCAAATCAGGTTATCGTTTTTGAAAAAGGTATCAGTATGGAAGAAGCGTGGTTTATCGGAAAGGCGCTATGGCTCAAAGACATGAAATTGAAAGCGCCTGTCGCCACCGGCCGTAATAAAATATCTGTTCTTTCTGCCGACGAACTGAATGAGGTGGAAGTAACCAGCAAAGCGGGCATTACCATATTGACGATGTCGCACGCTGATTGAGGCTTATTTGTGGAACTGGTTATTTGGTTATTTGTTGAGTGACGCCTCCTAATAACCAAATAACCAGTTCCACAAATAACCAATTAATCAATACCGGTATGTAATACCAAAACGGTACTCACACGGATTGAGGTAGGTATTGACATCATTGGCTACCTGGAGGTTATAAAAAACCGCGATCTCGGAACTCCAGCCACCTTGGCTGTTGTTCCAGCCGGCGCCGATGCGCGTATTGGAACGTTGCAGGCTGTATTTGTCTAATTTCCCGCCGGGAACGCCATAACCCGTGGTTTGTTGATACCACTGATTAGACAATTCGCCTTGAAGGAATAGTCCCTGAAAAACACGACCGCGTACGAATGCGCCAGCGTCAATGTCCCAAAGGCCAGTAGCCTTAAAACCAGGAATTTTAATCGAATTGATCACTGCTGAAACACGCGGGCCAACAGAAATTTTAGGAAAAACTTTGTACCCCACCATGGGTGAAAGTCCAAAAGAAAATACATTGCCGCCATTAAAGCCGGAAAAGCCAAGTTGAAAACCACCGCCATACCACAAACGCTGGTTCAAGGGGTTTTCGGCTGGTTCCTCTTCCCTGCTGTGCGGGGTTCTGCGCGATTGCGCTGATAAAGAAACAGCAGCAAACAGCAAAAGCATCAAAAAGCCAAATTTGTAAAAGCGCATAAATTCAATCTTTGTATTGGATGAAGCGCAAATGTAAACCCGGATTTAAGTGATTTTGAAGATTTACGTGATTGATTTTCCTGATTTACAATGATTTACAGATACGAGTCGTTCAAAACCACTTTGGGTTGACTATAAACACTTTACTATGCCCTCACCACGAATACTCTGGCAACCCGATACCACCACGCGCCAAAACAGTCACCTGAACCATTATATGCAATGGTTAGGCCAGCACCACAACCTCCACTTTAAGGATTATGAATCACTCTGGCAATGGAGTGTAGATCACCTGGAAGATTTCTGGCAAAGCCTCTGGAATTATTTTGACATCATCGGGCACGGCAACACCGAAAAAGTACTTTCCGGGCGTGAAATGCCTGATTTTCAATGGTTTAAAGGGCAAAAAATCAATTACGCCGAGCATATTTTCCGGAAAAAGAGCGCGCAACAGCCAGCCATCATTTTTCAAAGCGAACAACATAGTCAAACGACAATCAGTTGGGCCGAACTAGAGCAACAGACCGCCGCATTTGCACATTTTCTGAAACAAAGCGGTATTAAACCCGGCGACCGCGTCGCAGCGTTTCTGCCCAATTCGCCCCATGCCATCGTGGCCGCGCTGGCTTGTATGAGCGTTGGCGCTGTATGGTCAAGTTGCTCGCCTGATTTTGGCGCAGCCAGCATTGCCGACCGCTTCGCACAAATCGAACCGCGTATTTTTATCGCCGTTGATGGCTACGCCTACGGCGGAAAAAGTTTTGATAAAAGCGATGTTGTGCGCGACGTGTGCGCACGACTGACCAGCGTGGAAAAAGTAGTGTGGGTGCCGTTTTTACAACAGGCCCCTACCCTGCCAGCCGACCTGCCGAATGCCATAACCTGGGGTGAAATCATGTCACAAGACAACGTTTCGCCGCTGCAATTTGAAGCCTTGCCGTTTTCGCACCCAATTTGGGTGTTGTATTCATCAGGTACGACCGGCGTTCCCAAGGCCATCACCCATTCGCATGGTGGCAACTTGCTGGAACACCTTAAATACCTGCATTTTCACAACGACGTACATACTGGCGAGCGATTTTTCTGGTATTCAACCACAGGCTGGATGATGTGGAATTTCACGCTGGCAGCCCTGCTGGCTGGAGCAACCATTGTCTTGTACGATGGCAGTCCGGGTTTTCCTGATTTGAATGTATTGTGGGCTTTGGCCGAGCAAACCCGCATCACGCATTTCGGCACGTCAGCGCCGTTTCTGGTCGGTTGCATGAAAAACGGCATCAAACCCTCAACTTTTGATTTATCATCCCTGCGTAGTATCGGCAGCACAGGTTCGCCTTTGCCGCCGGAAGCCTTTGCCTGGGTTTATGAAAATGTCAAACAAGACCTGTGGTTAAGTTCAATGGCAGGCGGCACAGATGTCTGCACAGCCTGGGTGGGCGGTAATCCGCTGTTGCCCCTGCGCGAAGGCGAAATCCAGTGTCGTTGTCTGGGATGCGCCATGGAAGCCTGGGATGAAGACGGGCATGCTGTACCCACGGGCGAAGTCGGCGAAATGGTTGTCACGAAGCCGATGCCTTCCATGCCGGTTTACTTCTGGAATGACCCGGACGGCAGCAAATACCGCAGCAGTTACTTTGAACAATATCCGGGCGTCTGGCGGCACGGCGACTGGCTGCGTTTGTCGCCCCACAGCGACCAGCCGACACCCGGCCTTCAGATTTTGGGCCGCTCCGACGCAACGCTGAACCGCCAGGGTGTGCGCATCGGTACAGCAGAGATTTACCGCGCACTCGATCAAATACCGGCGCTGCAAGACAGCCTGATTATCAACATGGAATACGCCGACGGTACCGACTGGATGCCGCTTTTTGTTTTGCTTAAACCCGGGCAAATGCTGGACGCGGCGCTCATCAATACCATCAAAACAACCCTGCGCACGACTTACAGCCCGCGACACGTGCCCGACGAGATCATACCCGTGCCCGATATTCCGTACACGATTTCAGGCAAAAAAATGGAAACGCCCGTGAAAAAGGTATTTCAGGGCAAACCCTTGGAAAAGGCTTACAACAAGGATTCCATGCGCAACCCGGAGGCGATGGCATTTTTTATTGAAATGGCGGCAGCGCGGAAATAAGGCTTTATTTAACGCCCATTTCCGTCACCAAATGCACCAGGCCATCTACGATGAACTGAACGCCGATAGAAATGACGATAAAGCCCATGATGCGGGCGATAGCATTCAATCCGCCGGAACCAAACACTTTGAACAGGAAAGGCGCTACGCGCAGACAGGCCCACACCAGTACAGTAACAGCCACAATCGCTGCGACGATCATCAGTCGGTCGTTCCAAAGTTCGTGCTGATTGTATTGTGTAATGAGGTAGGAAATAGACCCCGGGCCGCTCAACATTGGCATGGCCATCGGCGAAAAAGCAATGTCATTTTTCTCCTGCGACTGCTTTTCCACTTCCTTGTCATAGCCCCGGCGCTTGGCGAAACGGCCCGACATGAGTCCGAAGCCGCTGATGAGCAGGGTCATGCCGCCAGCAATACGCAGCGAGTGCACTGTCAATCCGAAGAAGCCCAGAATAAAATTACCGGCCAAAAAGAAACTGACTAAAATCAGCATGAAATACAGGCTGGTGTGCAGTGCAATTTTGTTGCGTTCGGCCCTCGGGCGATCGCCCGTCAGGGCTACATAAACCGGAATAGCACCTGGCGGATCAACGATGGAAAACAAAGAAAACAGTGTAGCGAAGAAAAATTCCATATTCAAATTGAGGTTGTAGGTTTATGAAGATGCAAAGCACCGCATTTTTGGCAACATTTTTGACCTTTGCACAAGATACAAGAACCGACACACCCATTCCCATGAATCGTTTTGTTTACCTTTTGTCCCTGATTACCGCAGTATTATTCTTTTTCCAACAACAAAGTCAGGCTTGCGGGTACAGTTTTATTGGCGGATGCTCCACGGGCATCAGCCTGAACATCAATGGCACTACCGATAGTTTTGATATTGCAGAATGCCCTTACGGGTTGCGTTTTAACGGCCTTGACCTTGGAACTGTGCGTGCGCTGGAAATCGCTAAATGCCGTGCCGTCACCTGGGAAAGTTGCATTAACAATGTATCTGCGGTGCGATTGAACTGGCGCGTTTTTCCGGTGGGTCAAACCGGCGGCGCATGGCAGGCGATCAACTTGCCTGAAGATTACAATTCTGCGGTGGGTCCATACACAACGCGTTACCGAAGCGCTTTGCCCAACCAGAATGTCGTTTCAGGATTGGCCGTTGGCCAGCGATATGTCCTGGAAGTGTTTTACCGCGCCGAGGTGGATACCATTGGCGACGATTTCATACCAGAAACGGAAATACTCCAAAACAACAACGGGCAAAATTATCGGGTCACATTCATCTATGGCGGACCGACAGCGCCGCCATTTACAGTGGTCAAAACAACGCAAATAAACCCTGTTTGTCACGGAGACAGTACCGGCGTCATGGGGGTCAGTGTTTACGGCGATCAGTCAAACCTGTTTTACGCCTGGTCGTATTATCAGACCAATTTCAACAAGGAATTTAATGTACCTGCGGGCACATACACCGTTACTGTGACCGGGGCGGGCGGTTATGCCGAAATTGATACGTTTCATATCGTACAGCCCGACGTGATCAGTGCGCAATTCCATGATTTTCAAAATGTTACATGTAATAATTCACAAGGCTCGGTAACGGTAAGCGCTTCCGGCGGCACATCGCCCTATCAGTATTTATGGACTGATGGTCAAACAACGGCAGTGGCAATATTCAATAGTATTGGGATTAAATACCTGACGATCACTGATTCGAATGGTTGTAAACTGGATACTGCAACGGTGATTCAGGAGGTGGATCCGATGTCGTTAAGTGGGTATGGTCAAACAAAATTCATACAACCTTGTAATGCATCTGCGGGAGTAAATATAGTTTTTCGCACAAATACAAATGCACAACAACCAACTTACGAATGGTGGTATCAGAACACCCTTGTTTCGACAGCGGACTCATGTGTGCTGTTTTTTGCTACCCTCCAATTAAATATCAATAATCTGTTAGTTAAAGTGACTGACCAGGTTACTGGTTGTACAGCTAACCTATCACAATTTACTATATTCATTGTCCAGCCATCCTCGATGACGGCCTTTGCAGAAGTTAGTGCTGCCAGTGCACAAAATGCCGCCGACGGAAGCATTTTGATGTATGTCACAGGTGGCACATCGCCTTATCATTATCAATGGAACCCTGTATTGCCTGACTCTAACTATCAGTCAGGTTTGTCAGCTGGTTTTTATTGCTGTACCGTTTCAGATATAAATGGCTGTACTACCACTTATTGCGCCTTCGTCACCGCACCATCCGCTACCTCCACACCTGACCAGGCCAATATCAACATCTGGCCCAATCCAGTCGCCGCCGGAGAAACGCTGCAACTATCAACCACACTGCACGGCCGTGGACAGATGGAAATATTCGACGCCCTCGGGCAGCAATTGAGTAAGGAGTTTGTAGCAGATTTATCAGGCCAAATCAATGTCAGTACCTCACCCAACTGGCCAGCCGGATTGTATGAAATTGTCGTGCGAA
>JADZBJ010000448.1 GCA_020852155.1 Saprospiraceae bacterium
ATTCGGCCTGAAAAGAGGCACTCCCCAGCAAATTTTTGGCTTGATGAATTGGATCAGGGGCTTTCAGGCCGCAGTGATAGAAGGACACGGCACTGATATGCAAACAGAAGACATGGGAGACGGCTTTCAAATGCCCGGCGTGTTTCTTTTACACAAAGGGGAAATTATTAAATCCTTCGTGCACCAGTATCCCTATGATCGCCCTGACTACGAGGCAATCTGTAAAATAGGTTAATGATGAATGATGAATGATGAATGATGAATATTTGGTAATTCGTTGTAAATCATTCACTTAATTGAAATTTTTCCAAACCAAATAACCAAATAACCAATCCATCATTCATCATTTCTACTCAATTATCGCTGCTAAAATCATCCCAGGACCTGGTTTGATAGATATTTTCAGCGGCGAACTTGAGTTCTTTCATCATGTCGGGCACTTCCTTGTACCCCGGAGAGATCATGATGCGCTCATATTTTTCAGTCAGGTAAACAACAGACGGGTAACCCATACGCCCGTCGAGCAAGGAATAAGCCAGCGTGTGAACGCCTTTGCCATTGCCCGTATCTACAAACTTGAACGTTTCGTTGTTGAATACGATGTCTGCTTTTTGTTCGGCGTCTAATTTAACAGGATAAAAATTAGCGCTCAGGTATTCCACGACTTTAGGATCCATGAAAGTGGACTTATCCATTTTTTTACACCAGCCACACCAGTCGGTGTAAACATCAATCATGATTTTTTTAGGCTTGGTCTTGTTCAGTTCGGTCGCTTCCTGCCAGGTGTACCATTTCAGCGTACCGGGTTCATTGCTGCTAATGGTTGGTTGAGTCGGAGTTTTGAAATTGAGGCAGAAGACGCCAAAGAAAGCAGCCAGTATGCCGAGAAATGCCAGTTTTTTCATTGAAATTAAAATTTAAGTAACGGTGAAACAATAACTTGTTCTTTTTAGGTAGATTAGTTTTTGCTCAAACAACTATCTTTTGATGCGAATAGTGGGGCTATTTAAAGAAAAAGATGGGCAGTTTGGGTGAAAAGCAATCAGATAAAAAGGATAAGTTATTGTTTCACCGTGACTAAAAACACAAAAGTAAAGGAAAATGTCGGTTCTGATATTTTACGTGACACATGCAGATGAAGCGTCGGCCAATCTTTTGGTCGAAAAATTGCTCCAACAACGCCTGATCGCCTGCGGCAATTGTTTTCCAATCTCTTCTGCATACACCTGGGAGGGGCAATCCCTCACCGGGCAGGCTGAGTGGGTAAGCCTCCTCAAAACCCGCCCGGAATTGGAACTGATGGTCGAAAATGCCGTTCAAATGGTGCATCCCTATGAAACGCCCTGTATTCTTCGCTGGTTAGTGACCGCCAATGCAGCGTACGAAGCATGGATACATCAGGAAACTACACCGCTGCCGTAACATTGGCATTTTCCCATTCGTACAAGCCTTCAATGCTTAAATAGCGCTCGCCAGTGTCGTAGTTAAATCCAAGAATACGTGAACCGGCAGGTATTTCAGGCAATTTCGCAGCAATGGCCGCCAGCGTTGCTCCAGATGAGATACCACCAAAAATGCCTTCCTGCAATGCCGCATTTTTAGCGTAAGCAAATGCCGCATCTTTTTCAATCTGGATAATGCCATCCAGGATGTCTGTATGCAGATTTTTAGGAATGAAACCTGCGCCAATGCCCTGAATAGGGTGGGGGGCCGGACTGCCGCCAGAAATCACCGGACTCAATGCCGGCTCAACGGCAAACACCTTCAATTTGGGAAATTTTGCCTTTAATACTTTTGCCACAGCGGTAATATGGCCGCCTGTTCCGACGCCGGTAATCAGGTAGTCAATCCCGTCTGGAAAATCTGCCAGGATTTCACGGGCTGTGGTTTCCTGGTGCACTTTCAGGTTGTCCGGGTTTTCAAATTGTTGCGGAATCCAGGAGCCTGGCGTGCTTTCATGCAGTTCCAATGCACGGGCAATAGCGCCTTTCATACCCTTTTCGCGGGGCGTAAGGTCAAAGCGCGCGCCATAAGCCGCCATAAGTCGGCGGCGCTCTACGCTCATACTTTCAGGCATGACCAGAATCAGGTCGTAGCCCTTGACCGCTGCTACCAGGGCCAGTCCGATACCTGTATTGCCACTGGTGGGTTCGATGATGGTCGCGCCGGGACGCAATTCACCGCGTTTTTCGGCTTCTTCAATCATGGACAAGGCAATCCGGTCTTTAATGCTGCCGCCCGGATTGGAGCGTTCGAGTTTTACCCAGACTTCGTGGGTGTCGCCAAACAGGCGATTGATGCGTACATGAGGGGTATTACCGATGGTTTCGAGAATGTTGTTTGCAAGCATGGCAAGTTTATTATTAAGTGAATGAGTGAATGAATTGGGTGGGTTTATATGACAAAATTGATGGGTTCGTCGAAGGGACGAGTGCGGATTTTTACCTGACTTTGATGCAGCACAACGGAGAATGGCGGCACGCTTTCTGTCAGCCATGAATTACCGCCAATCACTGAATCATGTCCAACGGTGGTTTTGCCGCCCAAAATGGTTGAGTTGGCATACAGGATGCAGTTGTCTTCAATGGTGGGGTGGCGCTTGACATTGGCCAGCGATTTATCCACCTGGAGTGCGCCGAGGGTTACGCCTTGATAGATTTTTACATTATCGCCAATAACGCTGGTAGCGCCGATCACGACACCGGTACCATGGTCAATGAAAAAAGATCGCCCAATGGTGGCTGCAGGATGAATGTCAATGCCTGTTTTGCCGTGTAAATACTCTGAAAAAACGCGTGGCAGCAGTGGCGCGCCCAGGCGATGGAGCAGGTTGGCTATCCTGTAATTGGCAATGGCCTGAAAGCCCGGATAAGTGGCAATGACTTCTTCTATACAAGTGGCGGCAGGGTCAAAACGCAGAAATGCGTCTGCATCTTCGAGCAGTTTTTCGTAAACATTGCCCAGTTCATCAAAAAAAAGGTCGGCAACTTCATGAGCATTCTCTTGATGACCTTTTAAAACCGGGAATAATGTTCGAATTAAATCGTGCCGCAGTATGGCATATTGTACACGCGCCGGCCTGGGTTTTTCGGCCAGCATCGGAAACAAAAACAAAAACAACTCATCAGCGAGTCGTTGCGCTTCTGATTTTGCGGGCAATTGAATATGCTCCGCTACCTGAGAAGCGTCAAGTACTTGAAAAAAAGAATCCAATGTGTTGATTTTCATAAAAGCAAAAAAAAAGCACCCTTTCTCGTGTGCGAACGGGAAAGGGTGCCTGTTAAGTTAAAAAAACGCTATTTTATTCCAGATAACGCGCCATTATAACTTATATGGTTGCCAGCCCTTTCGCTCAAAAGGACAGCAACAACAAGTTGTAAAGTATGCGAACGTCGTGTGATTCATAGATTTGAATGCGCAAAAATAGGGACAATAACCAAGCCAAAGATTTCAGGAGCTGTTAAATCTTTCCCAAATACATACTTTTGCCGGCATGGAATCGAACTCGGTAAATATCCCGCCGTTTGAAGCGCTGTTCAGGAATGCCGCTGAAGGTATTGTGGTTACGGACCAATCCGGCCAGATTGTGCTGGTAAACCCTGCTGCTGAAGCCATTTTTGGCTACAAAACAGAAGAAATGCTGGGCAACAGGATCGAAATCCTGATTCCGGAAAGCAGCAGGCCTATGCACGAACGGCATAGAGGGAATTATCATAGGGATATGCATGCCCGTTCAATGGGGCTTGGCCTGGAATTAAAGGCGGTCAGAAAAGACGGTACCATTTTCCCGGTTGAAGTTAGTCTTAGCCCGTACGAAGAAGTAGGCAGAAAGTTTGTCATCGCATTTGTCATAGATATTACCATACGCCAGCGATTGATTGCTGCTCGCGAGGAAATGCTGATAGAACTGGAACGGGAAAAAGAAATTGGCGCTTTGCGCTCACGATTCGTTTCCATAGCCTCGCACGAATTCAGAAATCCGCTGAGTACGATACTTTCTTCGGCGTCCCTGATTACGACTTATGCTGATCGCCAGGAACTGGAAGGCGTCAAGAAGCACGCCAACCGTATCAAAGGCGCTGTATCCGTTTTGCAAAGTATTCTGGGCGAATTCCTGTCGCTTGGTCGCATTGAAGACGGGAAGGTAGCCGTACATCCTGAATCATTTACAATCTCGACTTTTTTGGAGGAGTTGTATGAAGACATGATATTATTGGCCAAAAAGGGCCAGGAAATGCGGTTCATCCCTTCCGGTGAAAATGTCGTTTTTCTGGATAAAAATCTATTGAGGGCTTTATTGGGCAACCTGCTTTCCAATGCAATCAAGTTTTCACCGGAAAATTCAACCATACTCCTGACTATAGATGTCCGGAAAAATCGCTGTCATCTCTCTGTAATTGACCAGGGTATGGGCATTCCGATGGAGGATCAGTCCAAGATGTTCGAGCGCTTTTTCAGGGCTTCAAACGCCTATCAAACCCCCGGCACCGGATTGGGTTTGTTTATCGTGAAAAAGTATATTGAAATGATGCAGGGAACGCTTGATTTCACCAGCGTTGTCGGCGAAGGCACGACGTTTGTCGTTGACTTGCCGCAGCACCTTGAGATATTATGAGCGTGTCTGATAAGTACTGATTCAGTGCTTTTTATGATTAACCGCTAATG
>JADZBJ010000449.1 GCA_020852155.1 Saprospiraceae bacterium
CGGATGTAGATGATTCTGATTGGTTGGTCAATATGTGCCCGATCAGTGCGCCGCGCATGGCCATGTCTGGCGACTCGTTGGTGGTGGTCTGGAAAACAGGTGCAGGCGGCGGCTCGAGGGTGTTTGTCAGTTCCCTGAACGCCTCAACAATGGTCAAAGGTCAGCAGGTTCTTCTGGGCGATCCTGCGCATATTTCGGCCAGTCAGAATTTGCCCGATATTACGGCTCAAGAAGATACTATTGGCGTGGTTTTTCAGGAAGACAAGCGTATTTTATTTGATTTTTCAACCAGCGGATTATCGGGATTAGGTAATGGGCACACGCATTTTGAAGCCACCGGACAAACATTGAACTACCCTTCTGTTGCTTTTCGACAAGGGCAATTTCAGGTGATTTATGCCAACACCACCAGTTTGGAGGTGATCTATCAAAGCGCATATCTTTCACCGACGAGCAGTACCAACGTTGGCCAGGCACAAAACAATGAAATTTCCCTTTCCCCCAATCCTGTAACCGAAGGCTCCTTTTGGATTAAAAGTGAAACGAAGCCGCTCAGGGCATATGGTATCATGGATGTTGCCGGAAGGCTTGTTTCCAGTCAATTATTACATGGACAATCCGGGCAAATAGATGTGGCAAGCCTGCCCGCAGGTTTGTATTTTTTGAAAATTCAGACAAGCACCGACGAAATTATTCGTTTGCTATCCATCGCTCATTAATCGCTTCAAACTTCAACATTTCAACGCTTCAGCGCTATTCCAACAACTTCTAACAACATCAAACCACTTCAAACGGCGCGTCAGCGCCATTCAAACAACATCAAACGCGAGCGCCAGCGAGCATTCTAACAACATCAAACAACTTCAAACGGCGCGCCAGCGCCATTCAAACAACATCAAACCACCTTCATGCAACACGCTATTCATTGCTGGGCGGAAGAAGACCGTCCCCGCGAAAAAATGTTATTAAAGGGCAAATCTGCCCTGTCTGACGCCGAACTGTTGGCTATTTTGCTGGGTTCCGGCTCACGAGGCGAAAGCGCCGTTGATCTGGCGCGCAAGATTCTCGCCTCCGTCAATCACAACCTGCACGATTTGGGAAAATGCAGTTTGAAAGAACTGCAAAAATTCAAAGGCATGGGCGAGGCCAAGGCTATCAGTATTGCAGCGGCCCTGGAACTCGGAAGGCGAAGGCAACTTTCCAATTTACAGGATCGGCCGAAGATCACTTCCAGTCGCGATGCATTTGAGGCCATTGCCTCCATGCTGAATGACCTTTTTCACGAAGAATTCTGGATTTTGCTGCTCAACAGGGCCAACGAAGTGACCCATCGCCATCGCCTGAGCAGCGGCGGTACTGCCGGAACCGTAGTGGATATAAAACAGGTATTTAAAACGGCTATTGAGCATCAGGCCTCGGCGATTATTGCCATCCACAATCACCCTTCCGGCCAATTGCAGCCCAGCGCCGCCGACCGGCAATTGACCGCCAAACTCAAGCAGTCAGGATTGCTGGTGGATATTCCCGTGCTGGATCATTTGATTGTGTCCGAGCGCGGGTATTTCAGTTTTGCAGATGAGGGGCTGATGTAAAATTTCAAATTTCAAATCGTGTATTTTTTTAATTTGAAATTTGAAATATCACATTTGAAATTTGAAAAATTCGCGGGATTTCACTGTTCTTTCACGGATTCAGTTGAATCCCTAATGAACACTTTCGGATTGCCCGAGACGCTATTGTATCAGGGCGTGTTCAATGAAAAGTACGAAGTTTACTAAAGCGTAAGTCAGATACACAAGAGGCCCGACAAACTGTCAACAGTTCGTCGGGCCTCTAAAATTTCAAATTTCAAATCGTGTATTTTCTCAATTTGAAATTTGAAATATCACATTTGAAATTTGAAAGGTTGTTACAGGCGGCCGAGCCAGCCAGCCAGTGCGGTGAACTGGAACGGCCAGGTTACCCAAACCCATTCCGGTTTCCAGAACAAAATGCCGATCATCACAACAGTGCTGACAGCAAAGATCATCAGATCGCGACCGCGATTTTCAACGTATTCTTCTTTATTATTTTTCATGTTGAATTATCCGTTAAGATTGTGGGGCAAAAATAGAACATCCGCAGTCCAATTTGTTTCTTTTTACCACGAGTTTTTTCTGTGAAAGATGATAAGCCACACAAAAAATCATTCCTTTGCAGCAAACAAATGATCAGGCAACAGGGTTACGCCTCAAGTGCCATGTGTGCTGATTTCAAAAATGCTGATTATCCATCAGCATTTCCTGAAATTTCTGATCCTACCAAAACATATTATGATACAGGTTTTTGTCACGGGCGGCACCTTCGACAAGGAATACAACTACATTACTGGCGAACTTTATTTCAAGGACACACACCTCAAGGAAATGTTTGAACGTGGGCGTTGCGAGGTCGAAATTGACATCAAAACACTCATGATGATGGATTCGCTCAACATGCGCGACGAAGATCGCGCGATCATCCTCTATAATTGCAGCCGAACACCCGCCGAACGGGTATTGCTCACGCACGGCACCGATGGCATGGTGGCCACCGCAAAAGTGCTGGCAGAGGCCAATATCAAGGACAAAACCATCGTCCTGACCGGCGCTATGATTCCTTACGCGTTCGGAACATCTTCCGACGGGTTTTTCAACCTCGGCTCGGCGCTGGCTTTTGTTCAGGTCTTGCCTCCGGGTGTCTATGTTGTGATGAACGGGCGGTATTTCGACTGGAACAATGTCCGTAAAAACCGTCAGACCGGCACGTTTGAAGAACTCGGCGATGACGTTGATAATGACAATGAGTAAACGCATCATTTCATACAGATGAAACACCACATCGAAGCCCTCATCTTCGCGTCGCCGCAGGCCATTTCGCTGGCTGATATCCAAAGCGTACTGAACGAATCGCTACAAACCGAATGCAGCGAAGCGGATATTCTGGCGTGCATTGAGCAGATCAGGGAACAGTTTCGCCACGATGATTTTGCGTTTGAACTAATGGACATTGCCGGCGGCTATCAGTTCATGACCAAAGGCGCATTTCACCATACCATTGCCGTCCACCTGAAACAAACGACCAAAAAGCGACTGTCGCAGGCGGCCCTCGAAACCCTGGCGCTCGTGGCTTACAAACAGCCCGTCAGCAAATCAGAACTGGAAGAAATACGCGGTGTTAACTGCGATTATGCTATTCAAAAACTACTGGAAAAAGAACTGGTGTTTATCATGGGCCGAAGTGACGGCCCCGGCAGGCCGCTGCTCTATGGCACCACCGAGAAATTCATGGATTACCTCGGCATTCGCAGTTTAAGCGACTTGCCCAAGCCCAAAGATTTTAAAGAGGTAGAGAATATGGTCGGCGAAGCCCCGTCGTTGGAAACAGAGC
>JADZBJ010000450.1 GCA_020852155.1 Saprospiraceae bacterium
ATTTCGATTGTCATTGAAAAATTTGCAAACAGGCATATCAAGCATGCCGATTTCCAAAACGAAAAACTCGCCCCCGCAGTGTGAATGTGTTAAAATTCGTATATAATTCAGGGTTTTCCGCAGGGGAATTGTGGCGCTGGCGCGCCTGTTTGATGTGGTTAGAATGCTCGCTGCGCTCGCGTTGGATGGGCGCTGGCGCGCCTGTTTGAAATAGTTAGAATGCTCGCTGCGCTCGCGTTTGAGTGGCGCTGGCGCGCCGTTGGAAATGGATTATTGAGATAGATATTGTCGTGGGCAGACTCAAGTCAAATTGCTTGAACAATTCAACTTTTACCCATACGTTTGTCGTGATAAGCACTACACCGATATATGCGATGCGCTAATTATTCCATCACCATATCATCAGATCATTTTTTTGCCATGAAAAAACATTACCAGATCCGATTAGCCTGCCTGTGCTGGATTATCAGCATGGCCTTGATTCCTTTTGTTGATGTCGCGGCACAGACGACATCCCAGACGTCATTTGGAAAAAACCGGGTACAATACAGTCGGCAGATTGATGAATGGTTGTCATACGAAACAGCCAATTTCATCACTTACTGGTATGGCGACGCGCGCAATATTGCTCAATCAGCCCTGCAAATGGCCGAGTTTGATTACCCGGAAATTCAGCAATTACTGGAACATCAAACCAGCGACAAAATTGAAATGCTGGTATTCAGCGACCTGAGCGACCTGAAACAGAGCAATATCGGTGAAGATGATGTTTTTCTACTCAAAGCCGGCGAGACCAAAGTCGTTGGTAATAAGGTGTTTGTGTTTTTTGACGGCGATCACCGGCACCTGCGCGAGCAAATCAGGGAAGGTATGTCGGGCGTCATGATTAATTCCATGTTGTATGGGTCCAGTTTTCAGGAAATTGTTCAAAATGCCGTATTGCTCAACCTGCCTTCCTGGTTTGTTGACGGACTTTCGGCCTACGCGGGCGAGGCCTGGAGTATTGAAAGTGACAACCGCTTGCGCGACGCCCTGCTTTTCCGCGATATTCGGCAGTTTGATCAATTGGTCAAGTACGACGCCCGTCTGGCCGGGCAGGCATTCTGGCATTATGTGTCACTGCATTATGGTAAAGGAACAGTCAGTAACCTGCTTTACCTGACGCGCATTAACAGAAGTATTGACGCCGGATTTTTATATGTGCTGGGCATTGGGTACCGCCCGACCACACAATCCATGCTGGACTATTTTACACGCCAGTACAAGGATGAATCGCAACACCAAATCGCGCCTGACGACAACCAGCGAGTCGTCTGGAAAACCCGACGAAAACACCCGATCAGTCACATCAAACTCAGCCCCGACGGACAAAAAATTGCCTGGATAAACAACGACATCGGGCGCTGGCGTGTGCGCATACACGATCTGGCCACCGGCAAAACCACGGTCGTACTCAAAGGCGGAGCGCGCAACGCACTTCAGGCAACAGATTACAATTACCCGTTAATAGCGTGGAATCCCGACAACCAGCGCCTGGCAGTTCTGTACGAGCGCCGCGATGTGCCGCGGCTGGCGCAGATCAACCTCGCCACCGGGAAGAAGGAAGTAAGCGACCTGTCGCCCGAATTTCAACGGGTGTATGCCATGCAATTTGTATCGCCCGGCGAACTGGCGTTTTCCGCCGCTAACAGGGGTTATACCGACCTGTTTTTATACCGGACGGTCAACAAACAAACCGAACGCCTGACCAATGACTTCTGGGATGATCTGGATGTTTCCGTTGGCGTTCTGGACGGCAAACGCGGGTTGATGTTTGCCAGTAACCGCATGACAGACACCTTGTCGGCACAACGGCTTGACACCATTTTGCCGATTGGCAATTTTGACCTGTTTTTCTATGAATTAGACGCCCGCAACCCGGAACTGACGCGACTGACGCAAACGCCTTTCAGTGATGAGCGCTTTCCGTTTGCCACAGATTCAACGCATTTTACATTTTTAAGCAATGAAAGCGGACTTTTTAACCGCCATCAGGGCGAACTCATACCCTACATTGCCTGGCACCAAAAAGTGTTTTACCTGAAAGACGGCGCCGAGGTTAAATCGCTTGATACCCAATTGCCCGCAGAATGGCCCATGGAGCGCCTGCTCAAGTTTCTGGCGCCGGCTGATTCTGTGTTGAAAAACCTGGATTCCACCCAAATAGACTCCGTACGCAGCATCGCTGTGTGGAAAAAACGGGCTAATACCTACAATACCTCGAATTACGACCGAACCATTTTGCAACAGCATGTCGCGCAACGTGCAGGTAAACTGGCCGAACTGGTTTTCAGAAACGGCGAATACAGCATCTATACGCACACGACCTCAACTGTTCCGTCGGTCACACCCAGAACGACGCGTACGCGCGAGATTTTCCTCCAACAACAAGGATTGCCCTTACCGCCCAAACCTGAACATGCCGACGGTCGCGCGCCACAAACGCCCGTTAAGCAGGAGAAACTTCGGCCTCAATCTTTGATCACGGATACCCTGCGGCAAATCGAACCCGGATGGCTGTTTCAAGTGCCTGAATACTTACTTGTACCGCCACCCACAACAGGCAAAATCCAGCCAACTCCCGGAGAACCCGGCGACGATCCTAACCTGCGCTCAAATAGAATTGTGCTCCAGCAGGATTCCATTCCAGTGTCACCACGCCGCCCGGCGCGACCTTTCAGGAATATTGAAATTGGTAAAAACAATTCGGTGCTGCGTTTTTTCCCGCCGCAAATTGTACCCTATCGCACCAAATTCAGAACCGATTATGTCTCTACCGACATGGACAACAGCCTGTTGTTTGAAGGGCTGCAACGATACGATGGCCCGGGCAGCCAGTTCAATACGCCACCGCCCGGCGTACTGGTAAAAGCCAATTTCAAAGATTTGCTGGATAATTATGTCCTCGAAGCCGGATTCCGGTTGCCGACAACTTTCAACGGCATGGAATATTACCTGTGGTTTGACAATAAAAAATACAGGATTGACCGCCGTTATGCCCTTTACCGGAAAACACAGATTAACCTGCGCCCAAGGCCTCAACCCATCTCGCCCAACTTGCCAGACAATTATCAGGAACGGTTGAACACCTTCATGGGCATGTACGAATTGCGTTATCCATTAGATGTATTTACCAGTTTGCGCAGTTCACTGATGCTTCGGCAAGACAGAAGTATCGCTTTGAGTAGCGACCAAAATACGCTCGAAACACCTGACTACCGCGAACAACGCGTTTCCCTTCGGTTGTCGGCCGTATTTGACAATACCGTGGATGTGGATTTAAACCTAAAAACAGGCTCAAGAGCCAAAATTTATACGGAAATAGCCAAGCGGTTTGACCTGAATATCCGGCCTGATCTCAGCCTGAAATTCAACAAGGGTTTTATGACCATCATCGGCATGGACGCGCGCCATTATCAGATGCTCGACAGGCGTTCGCAAGTGGCTTTCAGGCTGGCCGGCGCCACTTCATTTGGCTCTGAAAAAATGTTGTATATTCTGGGCGGTGTGGACAACTGGATTTTCCCGAAATTCAATGAAAGCATCACCCTGCCCGATGGCGAGGGTTATGCCTATCAAACGCTGTCCACCAATGTGCGCGGTTTCAAGCAAAATATCCGAAACGGAAATTCTTTTGTGGTCATGAACACCGAACTGCGGGTTCCAGTTTTTAAGTACCTGATTCATAAACCGAGCATTGGCAATTTCTGGCGGAATTTCCAGGTAACCGGTTTCTTTGACGTCGGTACAGCATGGCAGGGCAGGTCATTGTATGCTGGCGATAATCCGATTAATATTGTGCCGATTTCCAATCCGCCAACGGTGAATGGTATTGTTCGTTATTTCCGCGAACCCTTGGTGGCCGGTTATGGTGCAGGCGTACGCGCACTGATTTTCGGTATGTACCTTCGCGCCGATTATGCCTGGGGGATTGAAACGCGCAAACGTCAGGAACCCATTTTGCACGTTGCATTGGGAACGGATTTTTGAGTGGTTATTTGTGGAATTGGTTATTTGGTTATTTGTGGAGTTGGTTATTTGGTTATTTGTGGAATTGGTTATTTGAAAATTCAATAACCTAATCATGTAAAAACCTGGCCTGCTTTACGAATTTTGAATAAGAGCGTGTTCGGGAATTGGGTTTGTGCCGAACGAGGGAAAATTTGATTTTGATCAAGGCAAAATTTGCAGGCTTAGCCGGGTTCTAAGGCGAAAATTTTAACGCCGAGCAGAATTAAATTTTTCGAGAGCAGGCCAAAATCCAA
>JADZBJ010000451.1 GCA_020852155.1 Saprospiraceae bacterium
AATCCTTCCAGACCGGCCAAGCCCACCATCACCAACAATCGGGGCACTAACGGGCGCGACATCATGCCGCGCCACAAAAACCAGGCAAACGGAATGACAAAAACAAAAAACATCAGCCTTGCCCACAAACGGTGAAAGTACTCCCAGAAATAAATGAACTTGAATTCGCTCAGCGTCATCCCCTGATTGATTTTTTCATACTGCGGCGTCGCCTTGTACAATTCAAATTCCGCCGCCCACGCCGCTTCACTCAGCGGCGGCATGGCGCCGCGTACCACTTCCCATTTCGTGATACTCAGCCCACTGCCCGTCAGGCGCGTGATGCCGCCCAGGGCAATTTGCATGAAAACCATAAATAATCCGGCCAACAGCCAGATTTTTACCCACCGGGACAAAAACTCCTCTGATGTATAGCGCATAAGTTTTTTCAAAAATTTTGACACAAAAGTAGAACGCACATTTCACTTCGCTTTTCAACATTCCGTATCCGTTCATAGATTTTATTGATTTTAAATACTCTCTTCCCCTACGGTCATCAGGGGTGTTAGCTTGTGGAAAACCTCATAACTGCGTATTGCGTTTTCGCAATCCACGAAAAAAACGGGGTTGCCAACACCTCGTCGGGATAAATCGGCATTCGGTATCAGTATTTTGGAGATTTATCCACGGCATTGTTGAAAACAGATACATGGCCCTACCTTAGCTTTTTCATTTGATGAACAGGTGTTAGTAGAGCGGGGAGAAAGTGTGGCTTGTTCACACAAAAACCCTGGTAACCCGCTTTTTTCAAAACCGATGTTGGCGAGTGTTGGGTTTTAATACCCTTGTCAACAGCCTAAGTGGGGAAAGTCAGTTTGTTTAGTTCTTGATAATGAATGAAAAATGAATTAAATAAAATTTTACTGTTTGTAAATGTTCAAACAAAAAATGTCCTGACTCAAAGGCTTGAAAATCAGCGGCTTGATGAATGAGGTCAATTTCAGGCAGCATCTTGTTTGGCTGAAACGCACTTTACTAACAGTAACTTCTGAAATACATAAAACAAAAACAGATTTCCACATTAAGATATGGATGACATTACGCAACAAGGATATGTGCGGACAGCAATAACTGCCGAGGGCATTGCCAATATCACATTTTACCATCCGAACCACAACAGCTTGCCGAGTCGCTTGCTTCAGTCACTGGTCGAAGCCTTTGATCATGCTGGTCAGCAAGATGCCGTTAAAGTCATTGTTTTGCGCAGCGCCGAACACAAAACATTTTGCGCCGGTGCGAGCTTTGACGAATTGACCTCCATAACCGACCTCGAAACGGGCCATCGCTTTTTTGGCGGATTCGGCAGGGTCATCAATGCCATGCGCCGTTGCCCGAAAATCATTGTGGGCCGTATTCACGGAAAATCCGTGGGCGGTGGAGTAGGTCTGTCAGCAGCAACGGATTTTTGTCTGGCTTCGCAATTTGCTGCTTTTCGCCTCAGCGAACTGGCTGTGGGTTTTGGGCCGTTTGTCATTGGCCCGGCGGTAGAAAGAAAAGTTGGCGTGGGTACTTTCAGCCAATTATCCCTGACGCCCGCCGATTGGCGTTCGGCGGAGTGGGGGCAGCAACACGGATTGTATCAGGAGGTTTTCGCGACCGTAGAACAGATGGACGAATACCTGGATCAGTTTTGCCAAAACTTTTGTTCGTATAGTCCGCAGGCGCTGCTCGAACTCAAACGCGTTTTTTGGCAGGGTACCGATCACTGGGAGACTTTGCTGGACGAACGCGCAGCCATCAGCGGCCGTTTGTCGCTCACAGCGCACAGCAAAAACGCCATTGCCGCTTTTAAAAACCAGCGTTAATCGAAGTTTTTCTCAAAAATCAACGAATCGCCATCATTCGGCGTACCTTTGCGCGCTTTTGATCAGGATTTTCGGTATTTACGTGATTTTCAAGGTTGATTTTCTTGATTTTTGAAGAATTCAATACGTTGACACTTTTCGCCGATCGTAAAGCACACACCTATATTATATAGTACACCCCCGAAGAATACAACAACATAACTAATGGAAGAGAAACAGAGTCAGATGAATACCATCATTGGGATGGGTATCATTTTTTTCCTGCTTTACCTGTGGATGCACTATTCAGCAACACCGCCACAGGCAACAGAACAACCTGCCGCGACGACCACCACAGAAGCGCAGAACGCCACTAATAACTCCAATACTGCTGCTGCGCCTGCTCAGGCTGCTGCACCCACTCAGACGCCGGATTCGGTTCAAAATCTGGTGTTGGCGGCTCAATTCGGCCCGTTTGCTCCGGCAGCCCGCGGTCAGGAAACCACCGAAGTGCTGGAGAATGATCTGGTGCGTATTACATTTTCGAGCAAAGGCGCCCGCATTAAGGAAGTTTTGCTGAAAAAATTCAACAAAATCAATTCCGATACGGCGGGTAATGACATCGTGACACAGGCTCGCCTGCTGGAAGATGAGAAAAACCGTTTTGAATTTGAATTGCCTGTCGCCGGCGCAGCCGGAAATAAAGTCCTTTCCAGCGACTTGTATTTTTCAGCAACCAAAAGCGGTAACACCATCCAGTTTAAAGCCGATGCCGGACAAGGCCGCTACTTTGAACAATCGTACACGCTATCGCCTGATAATTACACCTTGAATTATGTGGTGGGCGGTAACCTTCAGGGTGTATTGACGCAGAACATTCTCCGCTTTAACTGGGTGAACCACCTCGACAAGCTGGAGAAAAACCAGACTTACGAGCGGACCATGTCGTCGGTGTACTACAAAGAGGTGGATGAAAGCGCCGACTATTGTAATTGCCGCGAAAACGACGTTCAAAGCCTGGGCACAAAGCCTGTGCAGTGGTTTTCTCACTCCAATCAGTTTTTCAATACTTTCCTGCTGGGGCAAAATTTCACGTTCACTGATTTTACCGGCGAAACATTTGTGTTGACCGATGCGGATGCTGACCTGAAAATTTTGAAAACGACAGCCAGCATTCCATTGAATAATGGTTCGGCGAGCATGATGCTATACAGCGGCCCGAACGAGTTCAACCGCCTGAAAAGCATGGGTAATGAACTTCAGGACATTATTCCTTTTGGCGCTTCGTTCTTTGGCGGCATCAATCGCTGGGTGATTCACCCGATTTTTGACGTATTATCACGGTTCATTGGTGCAAAAGGTATCGTCATTCTGTTGCTGACCTTGCTGGTAAAATTGCTGGTTTATCCGCTGACTTACCGCATGGTACTTAGCCAGGCTAAAATGTCGGCCCTCAAGCCACAGTTGGAAGCCTTGAAAAAGAAATTGGGCGACGATCAGCAGGCTATCGGCGTTGAAACCATGAAACTGTACAGCGAATTCAAAGTGAATCCGTTGGGTGGGTGCCTTCCGATGCTTTTCCAGATGCCGATCTGGTTTGCCTTGTATCGTTTCTTCCCGGCGGCCATTGAGTTCCGTCAGGAAAGTTTCCTGTGGGCAACTGACTTGTCGAGCTATGATGTCGCGCTGAAACTGCCGTTCATGATGCCTGGTTTTGGCAATCACATCAGCGCCTTTACGCTGATTTGGGTGGCTACGACGCTTTGGTACACCTGGTATTCCATGAAACAAATGGACACCAGCACCATGCAAAATGATCAGATGAAGGTGATGAAGTGGATGCAGTATTTCATGCCGCTGATGTTCATGTTCTTCTTTAACTCGTTTGCTTCGGGCCTGACGCTTTATCTGTGCTTCAGTAACCTGCTGAACATCGGTCAGACAGTGGCCACAAAAGCCTTCCTGATTGATAACGACAAAATACGGGAGCAACTCGAAGCCAATCGAAATAAACCGAAGAAGTCTGGCGGTTGGCGGGATAAATTCGAGGAGGCCATGAAAGAACAACAAAGGCTTCAGGAAGAAGCGAAAAAGAAACAAGCGAAAAAATAAATACTGTTGCCGGGCTGACGTGTGTCAGTCCGGCAACGTCTTTTTGAGGAAGGTTTACTGGATAAAAGCCCATCAGGATTGGCTTTATTTGATTGATTTTCAGGGGTTTTTATCAGTTTGGTCGAATAATACAATGCGAGTTCAGGTATGAAAGCGTTATGCCTGAATTTTAGGTGTTGAGTATTAACCTAACAGCGTTATGAACAGTACGCGTATTTCGTTGCATGTGCTTTTTTGGGCAGTGTATTTGCCGATCAATGCCGTCCTGGCTTGTGTGTTGCATCGCCAGCCCATACATCAGGTATTTTTTCAGGCCCTGTTTGCCGAAGCGTTTATCCTGCCGGTCAAGTTGCTGCTGGTGTATTTTTTCTTTTACTACATCGTCCCGCTTTACCTGGATCGTGACAAATTAGCCAAACTCATCGGCTTGTCTTTGCTGACATTTTTGGCAACGGTCATGTTGTACAGAATCATGACCGTCTGGATTTATTATCCGTTTATTGCCAAAGCCGCGAGTCCGCCGTTTTGGAGTGTGAATTTATTTTTGCTCAGTACATTTGATATTTTCATTACGCTGGCTACAGCCGTAACCATCAAAATGATTCGGTTGCATTATCGAAGCGTTGACCACGAACAGGAGTTAAAACGCGAAAAACTGCAAAGCGAACTCAGTTTTCTACGCGCTCAAACCAATCCGCATTTTTTATTCAATACCTTGAATAACCTGTACGGACTGGCCCGAAAAAAAGCCCCCGAAACCCCCGATGCCATCCTGAAATTATCAAAAATCATGCGTTTCGTCATTTATGAGTGCCTGAAACCCATGATACCCATAGCAGAAGAAACCAGGGTTATTCAGGATTATATCGAACTGGAAAAACTGCGATACAACAATCGGTTGGTGGTGGATTATCAGGAAGATGTGGACGATGGCAATACGATGATTGCGCCTTTGTTGCTGCTGCCTTTTGTGGAAAACAGTTTTAAACACGGCGCCAGCGGAACAACTGGAAATGTGGAAATCCGTATCCGTATTTTTCTCCGTGAGGCCGACCTTCGTTTTTCCGTTCAAAATACTTTCGACAGCGAACGCGAGAAAAATAACCCCGAAGGCATTGGATTGAAAAATGTTCAGCGACAACTCGAACTACTATACCCAAAACAACATCAACTCGACATTAGCCAGATAAACAATACCTTTTCGGTACAGTTGAATATTTCGCTGACCGTTTAATTTTACCTTCATTTCAATATTTTACAACAATGACCCTGCTTGACGGCAAACTTTTATCCGAAAATATCAAATCCGAAATGGCGGCCGAAGTCGTTCAGATACTGGCGCGCGGTGGCAAAACGCCACACCTGGCCGCCGTGCTTGTCGGCGAAAACGCAGCCAGCCAGGTTTATGTGAGTAGTAAAATTCGCTCGTGCGAACAAGTGGGTTTTAAAAGTTCACTCATCCGACGACCCGCCGAAACCAGCGAGGCAGAACTGTTAGACATCGTCAGACAATTAAACGAAGACCCGGATGTTGACGGGTTTATCGTTCAACTGCCCTTGCCCAAACACATCAACGAAGAGAACATCGTATTGGCCATCGATCCGAAAAAGGACGTGGACGGATTTCATCCGGTGAACTTTGGCCGAATGGCGCAGGGCTTGTCCGCTTTTTTGCCGGCCACGCCAATGGGCATTGTTGAAATTTTGCGCCGCTACAATATACCGACCGCCGGCAAGCATTGCGTCGTGGTTGGTCGCTCCAATATCGTGGGTACGCCCATCAGCATCTTGCTGTCGCGCAAGGGTTATCCCGGTGATTGCACGGTTACCCTGACCCACTCGCGCACGGCGGATTTACCCGCTGAAGTCAGGCGCGCCGACATCATCGTTGCCGCGATTGGCATTCCGAATTTTATCAAGGCCGATTGGGTAAAACCCGGCGCTGTGGTCATTGACGTAGGCATCAATCGCATTGATGATCCTTCCAAAAAATCAGGCTCGCGTATCGTAGGCGATGTTGATTTTGATGCCGTTGCGCCCTTGTGCAGCTACATCACGCCTGTGCCGGGCGGCGTCGGTCTGATGACTGTTACGGCGCTGTTGATGAATACGCTCAAGGCTTGTAAAGGAGAAGTTTACACCAGGATTTAGGTGATTTTGAAGATTTCCAGGATTGATTTTCCTGATTTTTAAGGATTTACGGACGCGAGTCGTTCAAAACCACTTTGGGTTGACTATATCCGGTGAACCGATAACTTTTTGCCCATGTATAAAATCACAGAAATCTGGACGTATCCGGTCAAGGGCCTGGCTGGCATTTCGATGAAGGAAGCAACCGTTGAACTTCGCGGATTGCAATACGACCGCCGCTGGATGGTCGTGGATGAAAACGGACAGTTTGTGTCGCAGCGCGGATTTCCGAAAATGGCCTTGATCGGTACGGCTATCGAGGGCGGAATGCTGCGTATTTTTGATAGAAAACAGCCTGAAAATGGCATTTTAGTTTCGTTGGACCTTCAGCGCAATGAAAAAGACGAAACAACCATGGTAGAGGTTTGGAGCACTCGTTGCCGAGCCAATCGCATGGATACGTTGGCCGATGAATGGCTTTCCGAAATGCTGTCTGAAAAAGTTCGGCTGGTGTCTATGCCCGATCAAACGAAAAGACCGACCGACGGGCGTTACGCTCCCGCGGGGCAGTTGGTCAGTTTTGCCGACGCCATGCCTTACCTCTTTATCGGGCAAAGCAGTCTTGACGACCTCAATCGGCGTTTACCCGAACCCATTCCTATGAATCGTTTTCGGCCCAATATCGTTTTTGAAGGCGGGCAACCCCATGAAGAAGATCACTGGAGCGATTTTCACGTGGGCGACGTTGCATTTCGCGGGGTAAAAAATTGTGGAAGATGCGTTGTAACAACCACTGATCAGGACACTGGTGTGAGGAATGCCGAACCACTGAAAACATTGGCTACCTACCGAAAGCGCAACAACAGTATTTATTTTGGTCAATATGCCATCTGGACGGATACATCCGCACAAGCCCCGCGCGTAAAAGTTGGCGATTCCATTTCCCTGGTGGTATGAAATACTTCATCCCTGCTGCTGTCTGGTTGGTCGCGGTGACGGCTTTGTCACTTACGCCCAATGTGACCTTGCCCAAGTTTGATCTGCTGGCGCCTGATAAAGTTGGCCATGCAGCGGCTTACGGTTTTTTGAATTTGATGCTGCTGCTGGCTTTTAAAAAATGGAATCATCCGCAATGGAACGGCAACAAGGCCTGGCTTTCAGCCTTGGTGTTCAGCATAGCCTGGGGCGGATTGATGGAAATTTGTCAGGCTACGCTGGTGTCTAACAGGATGGCAGAATGGGATGATATGATAGCCAATATTTTTGGCGCGCTGGTGGTGGGCTGGTTTTTCAGGAAAAAATCTTAACCCTGAACGTACACCACGTATTTTTCATTAAAAAACGGCCTTTTATAAGCGTCTTCGATGCTGAATACTTCCGTGAATGACGATGCTTTGCTGCCCAGCGTTTTGATTTCAGCGCGCAAATCGCCGCCTTTCAGGGCAATCAATCCGTTGGGGTAAGCGTGGCGATGAGTTTTGCTGATGAGTTTTTGGCTCCAGGCCATTAATTGACTGAGTGGCGCTACGGCGCGTGTAACAACAAAGTCGAAGCGCCCCATCATTTTCAAATCTTCAACCCGGCTGTGGATGGCCTGCACATTATTGAGTTGTAGCGCATTGGCCACTTCCTGCACCACCTTGATCTTTTTGCCGGTAGCATCCACGAGGGTAAATTTTGTTTCCGGAAAAAATACGGCCAATGGAATGCCTGGAAAACCTCCACCGGTTCCCAGATCGAGTATTTGCGCTTCGGGCTTGAATTTGATAAAACGAGCGATGGCCAGCGAATGCAATACATGGCGTTCGGTCAGGTTTTCAACATCCTGGCGCGACACGACATTGATTTTCGAGTTCCACTCAGCATATAGCGCGGGCAATTGATTCAATTGATCCACTTGTTCGGCGGATAACTCCGGGAAAAACGCACTTATCGTGGGCAATTCATTCATGGGTTGATGATTAGGCTTGATGATTCCGCTGATACCAATGCGTGATGACATGTCAGTTTGAGGCTGCAAGTTAGCGTATGCCGTTGAATTGCCCGACAAGATTGGAATGGGCTGATTGTTGCCAAACTTTACATTAAGTTAATATTACAAGAAGCTGAATCAATGTATAATTTCGGAGTTTTGCGCCAAATTTCAGGATGTAATTCCTGAGTCATTAAATCTGTTTCCAAATTTATGATGCTGGGTTTTATCGCAGACCTTTCCACGCAGTATTCCGTTTTGCTGCTAGTGTGTATGATTGCTGTCTGCCTCTTTGAAGCCATTAATGGTTTCCACGATACAGCGAACGCTGTTGCCACGGTTATTTACACCAAAACTCTTCCGCCAATTTTTGCAGTCGTCTGGGCTGGTATCTGGAATTTTCTGGGTGCTTTTCTCGGCGGTGTTGCGGTGGCCATGGGTATCGTCAAATTGATGCCGATCAATGATTTAATAAATGTTGAAGTAGGCGTCAATGTAGCGTTGGTACTTTCCATTCTATTATCTGCGATTATCTGGAACCTCGGTACCTGGTATTTAGGTATTCCGAGTTCCAGCTCACATACGCTGATTGGTTCATTGCTGGGCGGCGGTTTTGCTTTTTACAGCATTTACGGCGGCTCAGGACCAAACTGGCAAAAAGCATCTGAAATCGGGCTTTCGCTGTTTATTTCTCCTCTTTTCGGATTTAGTCTGGCTATTTTGTTGATGTATATGCTTAGGCGTATGGTTACGTCCAAGACAATTTTCAAATCGCCGGATGATACCAAAAAGCGCCCGCCAATTTGGATTCGCGCGATTCTGGTCACGACTTGCACGCTGGTGAGCTATTTTCACGGCAATAACGACGGACAAAAAGGCGTCGGACTAGCGCTGGTCGTGTTGATGGCTTTTTTACCCCTGCAATTTGCCATGAACCCACAAATCCAGACTGCTGATTTGGCGGCCTCTGTACGGAAAATTGAAGCGGCACTGACGACATCTGTGGCCAATGGCGAACATATTGAAGCGGTTCGCCCGGTTATCTCCAAGGCTAATGCGCTGGCTGCTCGCCTGGATTCGACAGATCGCCAGGATAAAAAGGAGATTATGGTTGCGCGCAAAGAGATTAATTCGCTGAACAAAAGCCTGAAGTCCTTGCTCGAGAATGGCGTGGTGACGAAAGAAGCGACGGCGACAGCCAAAGCCGAGATGAAATCATTGACGCAATCCTATGAATTTTCGCCTACCTGGGTAGTTGCCTTGATTGCAATTTGCCTGGGTGGCGGTACGATGGTTGGCTGGAAACGTATCGTAGTGACCATTGGTGAAAAAATTGGTAAGAACCACTTGACTTATGCCCAGGGCGCTTCGGCTGAACTTTGTGCTGCGGCAACCATTGGTGTGAGCTCCGCTTTCGGATTGCCCGTGAGTACCACTCACGTATTGTCTTCAGGTATTGCAGGTACGATGGTCGCTTCGGGTGGCGTCAAGAATTTGCAGCCTAAAACGGTCAAAAGCATGGCTATCGCCTGGTTATTAACCCTGCCGGTGACATTCACTTTGTCGGCCCTGTTGTTTTACGTTTTTAGAATGTTTGTATAACAGACCACTGCAATGAGTCTGATTATTTGAAGAGGGGTAAAGATTTTTTGTCCCAGTCTTCATGAGTAACGGGCGGTTCCTGATGCAGGGGCCGCCCGTTTAATATTTGCTGATATACCTTCAGGTATTGATCGGCCATACGCTGGATAGAAAACATGTCGCCGGCGTACTCGTGGCACAGGCGCGGATCAAAATCACTGCCCTTGATCGCTTCCAGTATTTCCGATTTTTTGTTGCTCAACATACCAAAGTCGGAGTAAAACGCTTCAACTTCGCCGTGCCCGACATGATCTTTACTGCCGTTGATATGCCCGTGATTCATTTTTTTACCCAGAATTTCAGGTAAAGCGCCGTAAGGCGTACCAAATGCCGGGCAGCCCATCCAGAAACTTTCAATGACGGGTAAAGCAAAGGGTTTTTGCCACAAAATCGGGAAAACAAGCCCTTTCGAACCCGACAACAACGCCTTTTGCCCGTCAGGCAACAACGCGCCATGATAACGCGCTGTGGTGCTGACCATTGAGCGCAAACCCTGCCGGAAATTAAAACGGTGTTCGCCAATGATGTGCAGGCGCATGCTGGCATTGCCTGCCATTTCGATAGCGCCTTTAATATTATTCAAGGTACGCGCGGCATTGCCCAGGAAGTGCAGGTAAGTGCGTCCGCTTTTCAGGTTGATGGGTATGTTGGAATCGAATTCCAGGCCCGGATGAATGAAAATGTCGCTGCCGTATTGTTGCGCTTGTCTTTCCGATACAAACACAGTGTTTGGATGCAGCATTTCATCTTTTTCAGCATGGTTAAATGCCGTGATGACAACCGGCACATTGAGCGCTTCTTCCGGTTGTTTAACCAGGTGCAACAGGTCGGTATTTTCAGGAATTTGCTCCTGCAAAGTCTTTTTAGGATCAAAATCAATGACCGTTGCAAAATCGCAGACGCTACCTCGCGGCGCGAGAAAAGTAACACGATGACCTGTTTGTATGAGCGTTTTACCTAAATCCTTCAGGACTCTTGTCTGATCGTCAAGCAAAGGCGCGGAGAGGTGACCGGGGGCGGCAATAAGAATATTCATGAAAGGGCGTTGGAACATGTTTGATGCCGGGATTGTTAGGCATGTACATGCTGCGCAAAATTCGTAAATCAAGCCTGTTTTGGCACTATCTTTTGGATGAAAAACGTTCGCACGCCCGATTAATCCGCACGGCCATGCGAGTGACCATCCCGAATCTGTTTTTTGTACTGATGATTGCTTTGTCGGGCGGCTGCTCGCGCAGGGTGCCGGAACATTTCAGCGCCTGGCGCCTGACGTCATCTGATAAACAAATATGGGCGGCTTTTGAAGACGCGCCAGAACAGCCAGTCATTTCTTACCTGAAATCAGGCAAACATACCCTGCGTTACTGGAGTATCGGTTCGGAAGCGCTGCCTGTTGTACTGCTGGTACACGGCGCGCCGAGTAGCATGGTGAAATACCGGCGCTGGTTTCGCGATAGCAGTTTTTACAACAAAGTAAGGCTGGTGGCGGTGGATCGGCCCGGCTATGGAAAATCGGGATATGGAAAAGCCATAAAATCCATTGATGAACAGGCGAAAATTCTGGAGCCATTGGTTGAGCGCCTGGCCGCCCGTGGCCCTGTCACCCTGTATGGATCATCTTACGGCGCGTCGGTCGCAGCACGGATTACGATGCGGCAACCAGATAAGATCGGCGCTTTGGTCTTGCAGTCTGCATCGCTATTGCCCGGTGCGGAGCGAACGCCTAAAACAGCTTACTGGATACGCTCGCCATTGGGTGTTTTTTTTCCGAAATGGGCCAGGGTGGCCACCAAAGAAAAATTTTCACACCAAAAAGCGCTTGAAGCAATTCAGGATGGCTGGCAAAATATCAAATGTCCGGTGTGGGTCATCCACGGAGATCAGGATGATTTGATTTACCCATCCAATGCCGATCACGCGGTCAATATGCTAAAACCCCACACGCAGGTGAAGGATATCCGCATTGAGCATGCTCGCCATAATATTTTCTGGCGCATGCCTGACAGCATCCAACACTATATCCTGGAAAGCGTGAGTAGTTGCCGCCGTTGATTTATTCAGCCGTTTTAAACAACCTATAATACTGTCACGAAAAAAAAACCAATAAAATTTTTATTGAATGTGTGACCGAATGCGCGTCAGGCTGTATAAAGGACATACTGCGAGGCAGCAGCATTTCAAGAACCGATTTTTTTTATTCCAGCCGATTATTTAAGACTTACAAAAACCATAGCGGAACTCGCTACAGAAGGCCGCTCTCCCCAAGAGAGCGGCTTTTTTTATTGATCAGGATTACCTGTTAAAAAACCTGGTCGTAGTATGTTTCCCGCAGAGGACACAGAAAATCAGCGAAATCCGCGTTCGAAATCTGCGTCATCTGCGGGAAATTTTTTTAGTAATTGAATTGGGCCTGCAAACGCAGCAAATTACCTGTTTGGTGATTGGAAGGCTTTTCAGCATCCTGGAACGTACGATCCGAAACGGTGTACATGGCTACTAACTCAAAATTGCGGAATGGCTGCCACTCAACGCCAATTTCAGTTTCCCTGACCCGATGCATTCTGGCGTCTAATTCATGTTTTTTCCCGCCATCATAATACTGATAACGCGTAAACGGGAAGAAAATCTGCTTTTTCCATTTCAGCATATATTCCAACTGAACATATCCGCCTTTGAGGTCTTTTTGCTCGATGGTATTTGTCGCCGGATTGTACTCGGGTCCAGTGCCGATATTGTATTCGGCTGTAAAGCCCAAAGGTTGCGGGTAAACGCGAAGCGTACCTGCTATGCGCTGGTCGTCATAGAGAAACTTATCGGTACCGCCCACGTTCTTACTTACGGAAGTAACATTGTATTTTCCAGTATATGCCTGAATGCCGGGTTCGAATATTTGCCCGTTTTTCAGTTTAAAAGGATAACTCAGGCGGGCGACAACGTGCAAATTATTATTGCTTTCCGGGCGATTAGCGATCTGACCATTGAACAAGCCAAATCCAAACACACCGTAATCACATGAACCTTTTAATCCTGAACTTACCAGGGATGAAAATCTGGAGCGAATATGTTTGGGCGCCCAGTAGAAAAACGTTGCCAGATCACGTTCGTTGGCAAAACTGCTGTTCAGGGCATCACTACGATCCAACGGTGTTCGGTTTTGGCTGGATTGCAGGTTTTCAAACCCGAAAGGAACTTTACTTTGACCGATGCGGAAGCGAAACTCCTTGTTTTTATCAAGCGATAAATCAAAATACGCGTCGCGGATTTGAGCAAAGTTGAGTGCGGTAGAACTGGCTGAAGCAGACAAATCGGGTTGAATGTACAAGTAAACCCGTTCGTGAACATTTCCGAAAAAAACCAGTCGAATCCGGCGAAAACTGAGTCCGTTGTTGTCGCCCCACGATCGGTCGCACTGTTCGCATTTCAAATCAGGATTGGTCTCCAGCAAACGATTGTATCGAACCTGCGTATAGCCACGAATATTGATGG
>JADZBJ010000452.1 GCA_020852155.1 Saprospiraceae bacterium
CTACCGACGTTTCGCCCCGCAGGGGCTATGTTTTTACCAAAAATAAGTATTTTGTCTGCAAAATTAACGTGTTAACGCCACCACTATGCACCAACGTTTTCTTGCCCTTTTTTCAGTCGCCCTTTGCGCCTTGCCCATGTTCCTTTTTGCCCAAAGCAACCCTTACCGCCAGCCACCGAAAGATGTGACGGATATTGTTCTGGCCAAACCCACGCCAAACGTCAGCATCAACACAACAGATGATGCCATGTTGCTGGTTGACTACAACCCAAATCCGGGTATTGCCACCCTCGCCCGCCCGTTTCTGAAACTCGCCGGCATGCGTGTTGACCCTAAAATTAACGCCCGCCAACGCATCACCGAGTTTACGGGCTGCACCGTTCAATGGTTTTTGGAAAACAAAACCGTACCTATCGAAATGCCCCGCGAAGGCCGCCTGTCAGGGCTGCCGCGCTGGTCGCCCGATGGCCGCCAACTGGCTTTTGGTGTTGATGTTGCCGACGGCGTCCAACTGTGGGTGGCTGATGCCCGTACCGGAAAAAGCCGCCGATTGGGCCAGTTTTATATCAATGAAATTCTCGGCAGTCCGTTTGTCTGGACAAAAGACAGTCGCCGATTGCTGGTGCGCACCATTCCGGCCAACCGGGGCGCAGCGCCGCCAACAGAAGCCCTACCCGCAGGCCCCAATATTGAGGAAACCTACGGAAAAGTATCGCAGGTCATGACCCTGCAAGATTTGTTGAAAAGCGAAAACGACGAGCGCCTGTTTGAATATTACGCAACAAGCCAACTCATGCTCGTCGAAGTGGCCAATGGCAAAAGCAGCGCCTATGGCCCGGCGGGTTTGCACAGTGCGCTGTCTTTGTCGCCCGACGAAAAATACCTGTTGGTCACCACCCTGCGCCGCCCGTTTTCCTATCGGGTAGCCGCCGGAAACTTTTCCAGAAAACACGAAATTTGGGATAAAAACGGCAAATCCGTACGCACCATCGCTGAATTTCCAGTCACCGACGAAATCCCGCGTCAGGGCGTAGTTACCGGCCCGCGCGAACTCGAATGGCAGCCGCTGCACGACGCCCGACTTTTATGGGCAGAAGCGCTTGACGGTGGCGATCCCAAGAAAAAGGTTGATGCTCGCGATAAAGTGATGCTACTCGACGCACCCTTTTCCGGCGACGCCCGTGAAGTATTCAAAACCAAACACCGGTTTAGCGGCGTCAACTGGACAGCCAATAAAGACAAAGGACTCGTGGACGAATACGACCGCGACCGCCGCTGGTCAACCACCTACTTGCTGGACTGGACCAACCCCGTTAGCAAGGATACGCTGTTTGACCTGAGCATCAACGACGATTATAGCAATCCCGGCAATCCGATTTTTGACCGCGCACCCAACGGCGATTATGTGCTGATGCAGGATGGCGACTGGATTTATTTCGATGCCCCCGGCAATACGCCCGAAGGGCAGTTTCCGAGGCTTGATCGCATCAACCTGAAAACCCGCCAGAAAGAGACTTTGTTTCAGTCGCCGAAAACAGCTTTTGATGAGTTCATCTCCTTCGTCGGGAAAGATCGCACGCGCATCATTACGCGCTATCAAAGCAAGACAGAAGCGCCCAATTTCTACATGATTTCGCTGAAAAATGCAACAGAACGGAAGGCGCTCACGCAGTTTGCCGACCCTGCGCCGCAACTGACCCAAATTGAAAAGCGCGTCGTGAAATACCAGCGCCCGGATGGGGTGCCGCTTTCGGGTACGCTGTACCTGCCACTGGGCTACAAACCCGGCCAAAAAGTGCCGCTTTTCATGTGGGCCTATCCGCTGGAATATTCTGATGCCAAAACCGCAGGTCAGGTACGCGTGACGGATAATACTTTCACTTTTTACCGCAACGACTCGCCGCTGTTTTTTGCCACACAAGGGTATGCTGTACTGATGGATGCGACCATTCCGATTGTCGGCGACCCGGAAACGATGAATAATACCTTCATCGAACAAGCCACTTCCAGCGGCAAGGCAGCGATTGATTACCTGGATTCGCTGGGCATTATTGACCGTACCAAAGTGGGCGTCGGCGGCCACTCTTATGGCGCTTTCATGACGGCTAATTTGCTGGCACACAGCAATGATTACGCCTACGGCATTGCGCGTTCAGGCGCGTACAATCGCACCCTGACGCCATTCGGGTTTCAGAGTGAAAGGCGCTCATTCTGGGAAGCCAAGGATATTTATGCGAATGTTTCGCCGTTCTTTTTTGCCGATAAAATCAAAAAACCACTGCTGATTATCCACGGCGAAGCCGATAACAATCCGGGTACATTTACGATCCAATCCGAAAGGTTGTATCAAGCCATCAAAGGCAATGGCGGAACAGCACGGATGGTGCTGCTGCCCCACGAAAGCCACGGCTACCGCGCCCGCGAAAGCGTCTTGCACGTATTGGCCGAAATGTTCGACTGGGCTAAAAAATACTCAAATTAATGAGTGATTAGCGGTAAGCGGTTAGTGGTTAGTTTTTTTAAGTGTAAATGATGAAAAAACTAATCACTAACCGCTAATCACTAATCACTCACTTTGGGGTTTGATGCGTAACACGGCGGTTGCCGCAATCAGCAACAAGACACCTGCAAAGGTGATGGCCGCGCCAGGGTTTTTACCGAGAAAACGCTCGTAAATCCAGCCAAAACTGAGGGTTTGGATAATCATCGGGATCACGATCATCATATTGATAATGCCCATATAAACCCCGAAACGCTCCTTCGGAATGCTGCCCACCACCATGAGGTAAGGAATGCCCATCATACTGGCCCAGGCAATACCGAAACCGGTCATCGGAGCGAACAACAGGTATTTGTTTTCAATACCTGAAAACGCAATCAGGCCAAGACCAGCCATAGTCAGGCACGCAAAATGCACCCACCGCGGACTGTATTTTTTGGCCAGCCAGACTAATCCGAAAGCGGAGAGAAATGTTACAATATTGTACCAGCCGTTTACCAGGCCTGTCCAGGCTACGGCTTCGCCGTAAAGGGCTTTATCGGCCTCTGCGGAGGTTTTCCAGACGGATTGCGCGATACTATGCGAGCAATATTGCCAGTAAACAAACAACGCATACCATTGGAATAAAGACACCAGCGCCAGTTGCCACATTTGTCGCGGCATATTCTTGATCGCGTCAATGATCTCGACAAAGGGCTGCAACATGCCGTGATTGTTGTTGCGGATATAGGCCAATTCTTCGTCGCTCGGCGGAATTTCAGGCGTCGTTTTTAACGACCACAACACCGAGGTAATGGAGCAGAACGCACCGACAAAAAATGAACCGTAAGCCCAATAAGGAATACCCGATGCCGATGCGCCTTTGATGTTGCCCTGGAAAAAAAACAACGACAAATTGGCCAGCGTAATACCCAGACCGGTAAAGAAACTCTGGGTCAAAAAGCCCATGCCATATTGTTCGGTCGGCAGTTTATCCGCTACAAATGCACGGTAAGGCTCCATCGCGGTATTATTGGCTGCATCCAAAATCCAGAGCAGACCAACGGCCATCCACAGGGCCGAACTGAATGGAAAAAGGAACAGACACAGGCTGCAAAAAATAGCGCCAACCAGGAAGTACGGTTTACGCCGCCCCCAGCGCGGATGCCAGGTTTTATCGCTTAATGCTCCGATAACTGGCTGTATCAACAAACCCGTCATCGGACCGGCCAGATTCAGGATGGGTAGTTGTTCAGGGTTGGCATTGAGGAAGGAGTAAATCGGATTAATAGCCGTTTGCTGAAGCCCGAAACTGTACTGAATGCCAAAGAAGCCGACATTCATGTTGATGATTTGCCAAAAACTGAGTGTTGGCCGAGGTAGTGTCATGTTGTATAAAGTTGAATTTTCCGGCCAAAAGGTAGTTTTATTTGGAAATTTCCGGCATCAGAAAATTTTTTGCAGTAACCTTTTGCATACAAACACTATTCTCTACACCGACATAAGGCCCGTAGTTGGGAATCAGTTGATAACCCCATTTTTGATATAAACTGATGGCTTCCGGCTGGTTTTTTCCGGTTTCCAGTACGACTCGTGCATAACCCAAATCCCGCGCCCACGATTCCAGTTCGGACAAAACGGTAGACGCAATCCCTTGCCGCCGAAATTCAGGCAAGGCGTACATGCGTTTAACCTCCATCGTTGTTTCATCAAAAGCACGAAGCGCGCCACAACCGACAGGCTGATCTGAAATATGGGCTACAAGACAATGCCTGATGTGGTTCGTCTTGTTAAATTGCGCATAAAAAGCGTGATCGTCGCCGTCGCGAATGGCCAGATCAGCATCAAGCAATCTTACCAGCATTTGAAAGTCGGCGTTGTCGGAGTCGGTTCGCTGAATAGATAACATAGATCAGAACATAGTTACAAACAAACATAACAGAGCGAAGATAAGCAGGTGTCTCACTTTCAGAGGTTGTTTAAATTTCACTGCTGGATTCAAAAAGAGTAAATTTTGGCGATAGCCAATCCTTGTTTTTCGGGGTGAAGCGGGGGTTTCAGCCTGAAAAACAAGGGAAGGTTGGCGGCAAAAGATGCCTTTTTGAGCCCGTGAGTGAATTTTAAACAACCTCTCAGGGCTGGCAACTTTTTACAGAAGCAATACGTCATGCGTAATAGTCAACCTAAAGTGATTTTGAACGACTCTTGTCTGTAAATCCTTGAAAATCAGGAAAATCAATCACAGAAATCTTCAAAATCACTTGAATCAAGGTATGGTTATGCGATTTACGGGTCTTTTTATCCAGGGTTTGGCCTTTTTTATACTGTTTTTCCACAGCGAAAAAAGCACCGCACAATATGTCCTGCAAATCCGGCGCGCTCAAAGTAACCCCACAGATAACTGGCTCCTCGTTGATGATTTTTTCAAAAAATTCAAACAGCCAGGCATTTCAGTAACACAAGCCCCGGACGCGGAAAAAGCATTCCATATCACGGCTAAAGACTCCACTTCCGCCGCCGAAGTGGCCAATATGCTGCTGGAACATTTACATGATGAAGCATACCTGACAGCATCTTTAGACCACCGCAAACGCTTCTCGGCAGACAGCAGCAGTGTTGACCTTTTTATTGGCCCACGCATTCAATGGCTTTCGCTGCGGACTTCGGCAAACCTGTCGGAACGATGGCTGGCCGCGGCTGGTTATGCACCCCGAAAATTCACAGACAAACCACTGCGCCACGATGAAATACTGACGTTGCAAAGGAATCTGCTGGAAATCGCCGAAAATAACGGGTACCCGTTTGCGACCGTCTGGTTAGACAGCCTGGAAGTGCAGACTCAAGGCGGCATTTCGGCGGTATTGTCCATGTGGCCGAGTCGCTATTTCAAATTTTCACAACCGCGTATCAAGGGCAATATCCGGCTGCCTCGCGCTTATTTAAGCCAATATCTGGGCCTGAAACCCGGCACTGCATACAGCCGCGAGCGCGTTTTGAGCATTCGCAGTCAACTTCAGGGATTGTTGTTTCTCGAATCAGAAGCCAATCCGACCGTCACTTTTGCCGGCGATGAGGCCACGGTGAACCTGTTTTTGAAAAAAAAGCGCGCCGGGCGGTTTGATTTCATCATTGGTTTGCTGCCGCGCCCAAACGACAGCGACGGGCGTCTGTTGCTGACCGGCTCGCTCAATGCGGCCTTTCAAAACGCCCTCAACCTGGGCGAACGCTTCTCGATTGAGTTTGAACGCCTGAAACCCGAAACCCAGAAACTTGATGTTCAGGCAGCCGTGCCCTACCTTTTTGGCAGCCCTTTCGGCGCTGAAGGTCATCTCAATATTTTTCGCCGCGACTCGTCGTGGGTAGATGCGCAGATGGACATTGGCGTACAGTATCTATTGCCCGGAGCTGATTTTATTCGCTTTTTTGTTGAAAATCGCTCATCTGCTCTTCAGAAAATTGACACCGTGGCCTTGCTGCGTGAACGGCAATTGCCGCCCAACTTGGATTACCGTCAAACCGGACTCGGACTTGAAACGGTGCTGAATCGGCTGGATTATCGCTTCAACCCGCGCCACGGCTGGATGCTGCACCTCAAAGGCAGCGCGGGACTGAACACCATTCGAAAAAACAGTCAGATTACAGCGCTTCGACAGGCTGCTGATCCTGGTCTGGATTTTAATGCGCAATATGATTCGCTTTTAGCCAGGCAGCAATCCGCCCGATTCAGGGTCGAACTGCGCGCAGATTATTTCATTTCCGTGTTCAAACGCAGCACCATCCGATTGGCCCTGCGCAGCGGCAATATTTTTTCAAACGATGCTATTCTGGTGAACGAGCAATACCGGTTGGGCGGCAATAAACTCCTGCGCGGATTTGACGAAGAAAGTCTGTTGGCCACCCGCTACGCCGTCGGCACTACTGAATTCCGTCTGCTGCTCGGCCGAAACTCATACATGTCGGCCTTTGCGGATGTAGGCTATCTTGAAAATATTACGGCCCAAAAGCGCATTTTTCTGCATCCGCTGGGCTTGGGCGTCGGACTGAATTTTGAAACACAAGCCGGTATTTTCGGCATTTCTGTCGCCGTCGGCAGAGCGCAACCCGGACAATCTTTTGACCCGCGCGGCGCCAAATTTCACCTGGGTTATATCAGTTTGTTTTAAAGGAAAAAGGTGGAGGGAGAAGGGAAAAAGGAAGAGGACCGAAGGTGATCGGTCGCACTGTTTTCATTTTAATAAAAAATTTTTAGACTAATCTAAATTTATTATTTTTGCCACCTAAATAATTAATTCTCTTCTCAATCATGTCTTTCTCCACGACTGAAGAAAATTACCTGAAGGCCATTTTTAAACTGTCTGAAAAATCAGGCGACAGGCCAGTACTCACCAATCATCTGGCGGCCGAGATGCAGATAGCAGCCGCTTCGGTTACGGACATGATTCGCCGGCTGGCCGAAAAGCAACTGATTGAATACGAGAAATACAAGGGCGTCCAACTAACCGCCGAGGGGCAACGTTGGGCCACCTATCTGATTCGGAAACACCGTTTGTGGGAGGTCTTTTTACTGGAAAAACTGGGTTTTGCCTGGGATGAAGTGCATGAAATGGCAGAGCAACTCGAACATATTCAGGGCGATGAATTAGTCAACCGGCTGGATCGTTTTCTGGGTTTCCCGCGCTATGACCCTCACGGCGACCCTATCCCTGACGAGCATGGACGATGGGAGGCGCGGCGACAATCGCCTTTGTCGGACGTCATGCCCGGACAAGTATTTATCGTGACAGGCGTGCAGGACCACAGCACGACTTATTTACAATACCTGGATCACCTTGGCATTGCCTTGGGCAGCAGGATCGAACCGTTGGAACGCCTTCCCTACGATCATTCAATGCGGGTAAAACTGGCAGATGGCCCTGCTTTTACCCTCAGCGAAAAAGCAGCTTTGAACCTTTTAGTCATGTCAGCAGATGAGCAAACAACACAATGATTTCGAGCATTCACTTTCGGAGGTACACAGCACCGTCGAGACGAATATTCAGGGTAGTTTCTGGCGGCGTCTTTTTGCTTTTTTAGGCCCGGCATACATGGTCAGCGTGGGCTATATGGACCCTGGTAACTGGGCTACTGACCTGGCTGGCGGCAGCCGTTTTGGCTATAGTTTGCTATGGGTTTTACTCATGTCCAACCTGATCGCACTGCTGCTTCAGAGCATGTGCGCACGATTGGGCGTGGTCGCTCAACGCGATTTGGCGCAAGCCAGCCGGGAGTTATATCACCCGGCGGCCAACATTTTTAATTATATCCTCGCTGAAATCGCCATAGCAGCCACCGACCTGGCAGAGGTGGTGGGCATGGCCATTGGCCTACAATTACTGTTTGGCATGCCGCTGATTTGGGGTGTCGCCATCAGCGTGCTGGATGCGTTTTTACTGCTGTTTTTAATGCGGCTGGGTATTCGGAAGTTAGAGGCATTTATTCTGGGGCTGGTGCTGATTATTGGCGGTGCATTTGCTATTCAAATGTTTTTGGCCAAACCTGATCTTGGGTTGGTTGCCGGAGGTTTTGTGCCTTCCATTCCGAATACGGAGGCCCTGTTTATCGCCATTGGCATCATTGGTGCAACGGTCATGCCGCACAACCTGTATTTGCATTCTGCGCTGGTACAATCGCGCAAAATCGTGCGCTCGCCGGAGGGTTTGAAACGCGCCATCCGATTCAACATCATAGATTCTGCCATAGCGCTCAATCTGGCTCTGTTTGTCAACGCTGCCATTCTGATTCTGGCGGCGGCGGTTTTTCATAAAAACGGCTATTCCGGCGTGTCCGAAATTCAGGATGCGCACCAGTTACTTGAGCCGTTGCTGGGAAAAAGTTACGCCCCTACCCTATTTGCTATTGCGCTCATTGCAGCCGGGCAAAGCAGTACGGTTACCGGCACCCTGGCGGGTCAGATCGTGATGGAAGGCTACCTGCACCTGCGCATTGCGCCCTGGTTAAGACGCATCATTACCCGAATTCTGGCCGTCGGCCCGGCCATGCTGGTTATCAGTTTGATCGGCGAATCTGCCACAGGCGATATGCTGGTACTGAGCCAGGTCATTTTGAGTATGCAACTGGGTTTTGCCGTGATACCGCTGCTGCACTATGTCAGCGACAAGGCGCGAATGGGGCAATTTGCCATCGGGTTCTGGACCAAACTGGCCGGCTGGCTGAGTGCCAGCATTATTGTTTTGCTGAATATTCGCCTGATCGTAGAGCAAACGGGCAAATGGATAGCGATGGGTGGCACAACGGCCTGGGTGGTCGAGTTTGTCGTGATTCCGCTGTTGTTAGTGGCTGGCGGCATATTAGCCTACATTATTTTCAGGCCATTGCTGAATAAAATTCCAAGGGCTAGCAAAACGCGCGTACCACACGCGCTTTCGCTGTCCTTGGCCCAATACACGCCACCGGATTATCAGGAAATCGCCATTGCGCTCGACTTCTCGGAAGCGGATCAAAAAACCCTGGAACATGCGCTTCACATTGGTTCGAAAAATGCCCGATATTACCTGTTTCACGTCGTGGAAACAGCAGGAGCACTCGTGTTAGGCAGCGATATTCATGACTATGAAACTTCGGCCGATGTGTTGACTTTAAAAAACTACGTCGAGCAACTTTCCAAACTGGGTTACCAGAGTGAAGCCGTGATCGGATACGGTTCGGCCAAACAGGCCATCCCGAAATTAGTGGCTGAAAAAGGCGTGGATTTACTGGTCATGGGCGCTCACGGGCACCGCACGATGAAAGACCTGATATTCGGAACAACCGTCGGCGCTGTACGCCACGCCGTAAATATTCCGGTATTGATTGTCAGGTGATGTTGGATTGGTTATTTGTTGAATTGGTTATTTTGTTATTTGTCTATATATTACTTTGAAATTTCAACAAATAACCAAATAACCAACTCAACTCCTTCTATTCCTTAATAATCCGCATGGGTGCGTTGCTCGATACACCATCTGTTACATTCAGGATGTAGGCGCCAGCAGGCATGGCAGACATGTCCAGCGGAATTTGATTTGAACCTTTGAAAAGCGAATGAGCCGCTTCGAGCATCAGGCGACCGTCAAGGCTATGCACGCGGATACTGGCATCTGATTCCTCATCCGCTTCTATCTGAATGTACAGCAATCCCGACACAGGATTGGGGTAAACAGCAGCGACAGCACCTCTGTCCGAACGCTCGATAGCAACAATGGACGACAATGATGAAGTTTCATCCAAATCGTTGATTTTCAAGCGATAATAACTTTTTTTCAAGTTTGTATTATCCTCGAAAACGTACCTTTTGCCAGCATTGGGTGCTATATCGGCCAGTGCAATCCATTGACTGACACCATCCGCCGAGCGTTCGAGGGTAAAGCTTTGCAGGTTGTTTTCTGTTTCGGTGGCCCATTCCAGCACATTGGTATGGCGGCCTGCTTTTCCATGGAAATAAAGCATTTCAACAGGCAGCGGCGTCAAGCCAAAATGTGAGCCCATTTCAGAGAAACCAGGCGAAAGAAATTCCAGGAAAAAAATACCTGACGACCCGATAGAGGTAGCGGTGACATTGCCACCGTTAATCAGCGTAACGGTGCCGGAAGTATTATCATTGGGTGTGCAGTTTTCAGTCGTACCGTCGTAGTGCGAGATATTCAGATCTTCAGCAGTAGCCGACCCCATACCTGTCGCAGTCTTGAAGGCGCTTAATTCAGTATCTGTGTGAAAGAGTCGGACGCTTTTGCTGCCTGTCGTGTTTTGTGAGCTATTCACGTTGAAATACCGTTGCATGTACTTCACGCCGTTGGGGTGAGTCTGAACACTGGCATTGCGCGTTTCCTGTACAGTTACGGTACCCAGATTTTGACTTGTTTTAATAGCCGCGACAGGTTTGCCGATATCATAAGTGCCGGGCTTTGAGTACACATTGAACCACAAAGTGGAATAGCCCGTCGCAGAGCCATTCACTGTGGCTGTGTAAGACTGGCAAGAAGTGGTTGGCGTGGCAATATCGATGGTTTCGCTCACGGTAATACAGAATGCGCCGGTGCCGGTATTCCAGCCATCCACCTGAATGTAATAAGTCACACCAGGCGTCAGACCGCTGTAAAAAACTTGTGTGCTGATACCGCTGTTATTGGTACTGCCATCTTCATTACTGACCAAATGCCTGAACAAGCTGTAATCATTCACATTCGTTGTCGAGTAAAGGGCAATTTGCGTGTCATCCAGTTTTCCGCTACCTGTCAAGGCAATATCAGTAGTTATCTTTACCGAACCGGAAGAAGGCGCTACAAATGAGAA
>JADZBJ010000453.1 GCA_020852155.1 Saprospiraceae bacterium
AAAATTTGATAGCCGTTTTGCTCCTGAACGGTAAAAACGGCTTTGCCCGTCATCACAGAATCGTATCTGGAACTGGCAGAAATCAGTGTCAGTTCAAATTGAGCGATGGCTTTCAGGAGGCGCTCTCCGGTGATGGCCGTATCGCCAAATGCCGCCTGGAACCGCGACGGCCACAGGGCATTTCGTTGCAATTTTTGAATGACATTCGGCAAGGTTTCGCCCATTTCGGAGGTATCTGAAATAGGCGCCAGTGCCTGAAAATCCAGGTGTTGTATCGCGCCGTCCCACATATACGACTTTGCCCAGGCCAAATTTTGCAACGTCGGCGAATTGCGGCGGCCAATACGATCGCCAATGCCATGACTCAACGCATGATCTACATGGGTAAAAGCGGTATAGGACAAGTGGCAAGAAGCGCACGAAATGGTGCTGTCGCGTGAAAGGACAGGGTCATAAAACAGGCGCCGGCCCAATTCGATGCCCTCTTTCGTCAGCGGGTTGCGAGAAACATCATAGCCGATGGCCGGAAAATAATCGGGCGTTATCAGGATGACAGGCGTTCCCCAAAAGACAGGTTTAACGGCGGCCATCAGCAGGAGCGCCATTAACCCTGAAAACAGTTGCTTACTCATGCACGGTAATTGAATGGGCCAAAATCGCCATCAGGCGCACGGCAGGAGCGCCCGGCGACATGATTTTACGCTGCTGCGCGGCAACATCTGCCTGAAAAAACGGTGCGAGTTCGATATTCAACGCCCTGGATTTTGAATGATGCGCATTCAATACAACTTGCCGGGCAGATTGAAACGGCGATAAATAGCCGCCCAGGTGATATTCAAAGTCATGCCGTTGCGCGTTGCGGAGATTGCCTTCTATTTTCACATTGATATAACCGCTTTGCCAGGCCCAAAACAATCCCTTTGAAGGGTCAAGGTCGCCGCCCATAACACCGGAAGCCGTCGTCAGACTGTCAACGCCCAGGTTGAATTGCAGGGCGTCAAAATCCGTCGAAGCATCCAGGCCTTTAAACGTAATGTTCATGGATTTTTCCGTTTCAAAATCAACCAAATGATATTGTTTTTCTTCGAAAACGGGTTGGTTGTCTTTCAGGAAAACGAACTGCCCAACGTAGCACCTGAATGTTTCAAATTGTATGGTATCGCCGTTTTTCAAGGGAAAATCCGCATCGGGCCGAATCGCTTGACCATGCAATACAGGCTGAATGGTCAAGGTAAATGGCTGCGCAAAAACAACAACGGGCAGCCAGGTCAGCAGCACAAAAGCAAAATGCTTCATTTTTTTTCCGGGTGCTTGTTCTTGCCGAAAAGCGTTTCCAGCTCGCCTGCCAGGGCATTGAAATTGGCTATTTGATCAGGCTTGCAGAGCTGTTTTATATCATTAAAGTGATTGAAATGAATGTTCTCCACTTGCGCCTGCAAAGCACTGACACGGGCAATCAGGCTGTCCCTGGCCGATGTATCATTGGTGGCCAGCAGGGCATATAATTCCTGTCGGGCAGCAGCGATTTCATCGTCTTTCTGACGAATGGCCTGACGATGACCATTGATGAGGTCGTTGTACGCCTTTGCCTGGCTTTCATCAAATTGCAGCCGCTTGATGATGCGTTCGCGCGGACCTTCGTCGGGACGAGGCGGGTGTTTGCGCAGTAAAAAACCTGCGATCAAGGCGATATTGAGCAGGCCAAGCGCAATGACTGCCCAGGTGAGAAACCGCACTTTATTCATCGTATAATTGATTTGAAGTGTCAAGGTTCATTTGTTGAAGCAGCGTTGCTTCTGGATACGCACGCTGAGTTTGCATGGTCAGTACATTAAAAACAACCAACGCGCCGAAGGCCAGGCTACCGGCCAGCGACCATCCCCAGGAAATACGCTCCTCGGCAGCAAAACGGATTTTTGCCTTGACGCGCGTGAAGAGGTATGGATCAGGCTCTACGCGTTTGATTTTTTTAAACAGTTCTAAATCTTCCATCAGATGAGATTTGTATTGCTTTGACGATGTGGCGGGTGCTATCCTTCGCCACTGCCCAGTTTTTTTTCCAGATTTTGTTTTGCCCTTTGCAAAAGCGATTCAACCGCTTTTTCAGACAACTGCATGATGTCTGCAACCTCGCGTTGGGGCAAGTCTTCAATATACTTGAGGAGTAAGGCTGTGCGCTGGTTTTCGGGCAGCGTATTGATCTTTTGAAAGAGATTTTCAAGCGCTTCGCGATCTTCCAGCACAACGCCCGGATGGTCGAAGTGTGGAATATCCAAACTTTTCTCGTCTTCTCCCATAAAAAGGCGCGTGAAAAACCCCAGCCTTTTTTGGCGGGTACGACTTCGAAGAATATCCAGACAATGATTTACTGCGATGCGATAAATCCAGGTTTTCAGGCTGGATTTACCTTCAAATCGCGTCATGTGGGCATGAATTTTTACAAAAACATCCTGTGTTGCCTCTTCGGCATCGTGCTTGTTCTGAAGGTAATTCAGACAAAGGTTAAAGACCAGTTGCTGGTATTGGTAGAATATGGTTTCGAAATCCATGTGATGCAGCCCGCGTCGCTAGTCTTTGTACGGGTCAAATACATCAGCAGCAGCCATCGCAACTCCTATGGGCCGCAGGCGATGACACACGTCAATGGTCCCTTCATGAAATGCCAGCACCTGATACAGTTTTTTGTAGCATTCAGGGGCTTCATCAGCGCCACCGCCGCGCAGGACGATGCCTTTGTGTTTCATGCTTCGCTTAACCTTGGGCCAATCCACCACACCTTTGGTCAGGAACTGCGCCCGACCGTTTTTCCAGCGCTTTTTACCGGCAGCCTGTGTGCGGCTCATGACACGCCCCGCGCCATGTACGGTGGAGTACAATCCTTGACGGCTCAATGGTGAATCCACACCGCGCACCACCACAGACACGTCGCTCATGTTGGACCCGATAAATCCGTATTGATCCGGGAATGCGGGGGTAGCGCCCTTGCGAACGACGTAGTATTTCTCGCCGAAATGCTCTTCCTCCCACAGAAAATTATGGTGGTTGTGGACTTCAAAAACGGATTGCCCTTTTAGAATTTCCAGGACTTTATTCACCACCACGTCCCGACCGGCATAGGCGTATTCGCCAGCCAGCCGCATAGCGGCAAGGTAGTCCTGACCGGCTTCGGAAGCTGCGTCAAAGAGAATAGGCGGCGCATCCATACTGCCTTCCTGAACGCGGTCTTCAAAGGTTTTTCCGCGTGAAATGGCAATAAAGCCCGTCGTTGTTTTATGCCCGAATCCGCGTGAGCCGAAATGCACGCCAATCCAGAGCCATCCTTCTTCGTCTTCAAAAAGATCAACGAAGTGGTTGCCCGAACCCACGGTACCCAACTGGTTCATGGCCAGCGACATCATGTTGCGCTGCGGTTTGAATTCCGCTTTCGCGATGTGGTCAAATACCGGATGGTCAATCGGTTTCGGATTTGGGCGGCCCACACCAAAGCCTATTTGTTTGAAAATTTCATCCATGACCTTCTCGACGTCCATATCGGCGGCTTTGATGTTGGTCTGAACGGCTTTGTTGCCGCAGGCAATATCAAAACCAACGCCCGACAAACTGATCTTGTCGCGATAGGCCACAACGCCACCAATAGGATGGCCATAGCCGTAGTGCGCATCGGCTGTCAGTGTAGCGCGATCTCCGGGAGAACTGGCGCAGCGTTTCATCTGTTCGATGGCGTTTTCATCAATGATGGGTTCGCCAAAAATGTGAAGATTCAAGGGTAATGTGATGATGTGATAATGAGATAATGGTCGGCGTGTATAGTCAACCCAAAGTGGTTTTGAACAAGTCGTGTCTGTAAATCCTTCAAAATCAAGGAAATCAATCATAGAAATCTTCAAAATCACTTAGAGGTTGTTTAAATTTCACTGCTGGATTCAAAAAGAGGAGATTTTGGCGGTAGCCGATCCTTTTTTTTCGGGGTGAAGCAGGGGTTTCAGCCTGAAAAAAATGGGAAGGATGGCGGCAAAAGATACCTTTTTGAGCCAGTGAGTGAATTTTAAACAACCTCTTAAATCAGGGTATAAAATTGCTTTTCAGGCAAAATGGTTCCAGCGTTATTTAAATCCTGGTGAAATATCGCAAAATCAAGCCGTTTAATCCATATATCCTGAAAAATTCAGCCTAAAACAACATGAGCCAGCCTGAAACAACAGACTGGCTCATAGAGGAGAATTTGTAGGAAAATTATTTCACTTCGTCGCCTTTTTTACCGGCGGCCTTGATCAAAAAGTACAACACAGTACCCACCATGATAAAGCTCACCAAAGCATTGATGAAGTTACCCACGCGGATACCGCCTTCGATGATGGTTTGACCATCTTTCATCACCTCTTTGCCCGCAATGACAATACCTGAAAAATCAGGATTGCCCGTAATCATACCCAGAATAGGCGTAATGATGTCGCCCACTAAAGAGTCAACGATTTTCTGGAATGCGCCACCGATAATAACGGCAACGGCCAGTGTAATAACATCGCCGCGAAGGAGGAAATTTTTTAACTCGCTAATCATGTTGTTTCGTTTTGAAAAAGTTGGTGAAATAATAAAGCAGTTTGGAATTGCAGCGGTAAATGTATTTCAGTTGACAATTCTGCAAACAAAATTCAGGAAAAAAAATAAAACAAGACATCTCCGTAGTTCAAAAGACAGGCACCCAGGCCGATCTATCTAATTGATTTTCAGGTATATATATATTTAAAGGCGGTTTTGGCATTTTACTCCTCCAATTTAAATAAATCAGAAGATATACCATCTGCACGGAATCTTGAGGCTGGTGTCAGTTTGAAAAACATATCCGAGTGTTCGATATGGCCTTTTTCCAAATGCCCCTGTACTGCTTGCAAAAAGTAACTTTCCAGGTCATTTCCCATAGCCCGAATGCGCCGAAGATCAACGCCCCACATGGTGCGCAGACCCGTCATCACATATTCATGGTAGCGATTCTCGCGGGTGAGGACTTCCAGTTCAAAAGGAACCTGACCATTTTCCAATGACTGGATATAGAGCGCGTTGTTGGGCTTATTCCATTGTCGGCTTTGGCCATTAAACGAATGCGCTGAAGGGCCGATGCCCAGATAAGGTTCGCCCGACCAGTAACTGCTGTTGTGCCGCGCATAACGGCCTGGCAAGGCGAAATTCGAAATTTCATATTGTTCATAACCCGCATCGGCAGTGGCCGACATCAGGTATTCAAATTGTCGTTGCGCTTTTTCTTCATCCAGGGGCGGCTGTTGTTCGCGACGCACCCATGTACCCAACGCGGTGCCGTCTTCTACCGTCAGGCAATACGCCGACAAGTGTGGAATACCGAAATCAAAAAACCGTCGGAGGTTGTCGGCCCATTGCGCATCCGACGTTGTCGGCGCGCCGTAGATCAGGTCAATGGTCAGGTCGTGAAATCCGGTTTTTGCCGCCAGTTCGAGCGCCGTCAGCGCATGTTCTGCCGAATGGGCGCGATTCATCCACTTCAGGTCATCATCGTGGAAAGATTGAATGCCGATACTGAGCCGATTAACGGGTGTGCGCGCTTTCAGGTCGTTCAGCCATGCCTCATTCAGGTCGTCAGGATTGGCTTCGAGGGTCACTTCAAAGTCAGGCAGGTCATTTTTTACTGGAAAAATTTCATATATTTTCTGAAAAATGGTTTCCAGCTCTGCCACACTTAACAACGAAGGCGTACCGCCCCCAAGGTAAATACTACGCAATTCAGCGCCGCCGAGGTAATCGCGTTGCAGATCAATTTCGCGTAAAATTGAGGCCAAAAGCGGCTCTTTCAACTTCAAAGATGTCGAAAAATGGAAATTGCAATAGTGACAAGCCCGTTTACAAAATGGAATATGCAGGTAAAGTCCAGCCATAAGTTGTGGGACAAAGAACGCGAGTTCTCAGAGTTTTTTTAACGTTTGCTGGCAAATTCCGTCGGCATCATGTAGGTTTGTCGCTGCAAGCATACACCTAACCATTTAAACAAATTGGTATGAAACGCAGTAAGATTGCAGGTATCGGATATTACGTTCCTGAAAATGTAGTCACCAACGACGACCTGTCCAAAGTCATGGAAACCTCCGACGAATGGATTCAGGAGCGCACGGGCATTCAACAGCGCCGTTACGGTCGTAAACATGAGGAAACGACCACTACTATGGGCGCCCAAGCCGCGCGTATCGCTTGCGAACGGGCCGGAATTTCACCCGAAGACATTGATTTCATCGTATTTGCCACCCTCAGCCCGGACTATTATTTCCCCGGCTGCGGCGTACTGCTTCAGCGCGAACTGGGCATCACCAAACGCGAAGCTGGCGCGCTGGATATCCGAAACCAATGCAGCGGATTCATTTATGCCCTCAGCATTGCCGACCAGTTTGTAAAAACAGGCATGTACAAAAATGTGCTGGTCGTCGGCGCTGAAATGCACTCCATGGGGCTTGATTTCAGCACGCGGGGCCGCAACGTGACGGTTATTTTCGGCGACGGCGCCGGAGCAGCCATCATTCAGCCCACCGACGATTCCGAACAGGGCATTCTGACTACTAAATTGCACTCGGATGGTACTTATGCCGAAAAACTGGCGTTTATCAACCCCGGTGCGCACGGAGGCTACCACGCCAATAAAGCCGGAGAAACCTATGATTTTGGCTTTCCGCCCAAAGACACTTACGGCGAAATTTTCATTACCCAAAAAATGATGGACGACGGGCAGTATTACCCCAATATGGAAGGGCAGTTTGTCTTTAAATTAGCGGTACAAAAATTCCCGGAAGTCATTCACGAAGCCCTGAAAGACGCCGGATTGCAGGCCTCTGATATTTCCATGCTCATCCCGCACCAGGCCAACCTGCGCATCAGCCAGTTTGTACAAAAACAACTGGGCCTCAGCGATGATAAAGTCTGGAATAATATTCAACGCTTTGGCAATACAACAGCCGCATCAGTGCCCATTGCCCTGTGCGAAGCCTGGGAAGCCGGAAAAATTAAAAAAGGCGATCTGGTGTGCCTCGCCGCCTTCGGCAGTGGCTTTACCTGGGGCAGCGCCCTCATCAGGTGGTGATGGGATTGATTCGATTGATTCGATTAAATCCGATTGATTCGATTAAACCGTTTTTTACCACTGAGACACAAAGGAGCAGTAAGAAACACTAAGAAATTCGCGTAATCCGCTCTACGCATATAATCGAATCAATCGGATCAATCGGACTTAATCGATTAAACTGTTTTTCACCACTAAGACACAAAGGAGCACTAAGAAACACTAAGAAATTCGCGTAATCCGCTCTACGCATATAATCGGATCAATCGGATCAATCGGATTTAATCGGATCAATCGAATCAATCAATACATGGTTTTTTCCTATAAACTCATAGAAAAGGAGGTAGAATGATTCGCCACATTACCCGGTATTGGCCGAAAAACGGCGCTGCGTCTGGTATTACACC
>JADZBJ010000454.1 GCA_020852155.1 Saprospiraceae bacterium
CATCTGGTGGATAAACTCCCTGAGCAAATCGCGGATGACAGCGTGCGCTGCGAAGTGGACGAAACGCGGCGCCGACTGACGGAAAACAACCACTCTGCTACGCACCTGCTGCACGCGGCTTTGCGCCAAGTGCTGGGAACGCATGTCCAGCAAAAAGGTTCTTATTTAGATGATGAGACCCTGCGCTTCGACTTCGCCCACTTCCAAAAGGTAAGCGACACGGAACTGGCAGAAATTGAACGCATCGTCAATGAAAAGGTGCGGGAAAACATACAATTGGAAGAAGCGCGTAAACTTCCAATTGAGGAGGCAAAAAAATCAGGCGCCATGATGCTTTTCGGCGAGAAATACGGCGAAACCGTGCGCATGATTACCTTCGATCCGAAATGGTCGCGCGAACTTTGTGGCGGCTGCCATGTAAAAAACACAGGTCAAATAGGCTTGTTTAAAATCACGACTGAAACAGCCGTTGCCGCAGGGGTGCGCCGCATCGAAGCCGTGACGGCACTCGGTGCAGAACGCTACATTGCAGGGCTTGAAAACGAAATCTCTGCCATCAAATCGGTGCTGAAAGCCAAAGATTTGCCCAAAGCCATCGAGGCCTTGCAGGAAGAAAACAAGCGCCTGCAAAAGGAAATCGAACGAATGGTACAGGAACAAGCCAATGGCCTGCGCGATGGCCTGAAATCACAGGTCAGCACGATCAATGGCCTGCAATTCCTCGGCGCCATACTGCCCATCGGCGATGTCAATGCCATTAAAACGCTTGCCGCAGAATTGGAGCGCGAACTGGGCAACATCGTGATCGCTTTCGGCAGCGTCAATGCGGATAAGCCGGCACTAACCGTCAAAATCAGCGACAATTTGGTCAAAGAAAAAGGCCTGAATGCCGGAACCATTGTTCGTGAGCTCGCTCAGAAATTCCTGAAAGGCGGCGGCGGCGGTCAGCCTGGCTTCGCTTCCGCAGGCGGTATGGATGCAAGTGGTCTGAAAGACGCCGTTGAAGGCGTGAAAGGCTATTTGTAATGGCACACATTAAGTATTGAAGATATGCCCTGCCGGAGTAACATCCAGCAGGGCTTTTTCATTGAGAATATTGTTTCGTGTCCAATGACTGTAAAAATGTCCTTGCGGATTTTCCGTTGAAAGCTGACCTTTGTTGCATTATTAAACAACAAATTTTTACAATCATGGAAAATTTTGAAGAACCCAAACTCGACCCGGAGGAAGAACTCCGCATTGACAACGAACTGAAGGCCCTCAACTTAGAGATGAAGCATGGCGGCATCGTGGACTTCTCTGACGATGTGCCTCCTGAAATCATGAGCGCTTTTCTCACGAATGTTACGATGTTCGAGGATCAGTATAAGGATGCTGTCTATGTCAGCGTCTATACTTTCATCGGACGTCCTCCCTACGCACAACCGGATTTGCTGGATGCGGACACACTTCCTATTGAAACGGAGCGCCTTCAAAAACTTTTGGAGGAGAGCAACATCATCGTGAACAAACCAGAGCGGATTTCAGCAGAGGAATGGTATCGTTTTATCGTGGAGGATGTTTTCAGGCACGAAGTTTCGGACATCCGAATACCCGGCATGATGAACGTGCTGGATTACGATGAATTCTATCCGGACAAAGAAGAACTGATCAAGGACGCAGCCGAGCAGGTATTGTTTGACCTTCTTGAACTGAAGCACGAATTCTCCGGCGCTTACCTCAGCGAAAACCTGCGCGACGACAAGAGCCTGATCAGCAAAGAAGCCGTACTCAACAACATTTCCGCCTTCAGAAAGCGCTACGCCGAAATCATTCCGGTGGCCCTGCAACCCGAGAAAGTATTCGGGGATGAAGATTGCAGCTACTTCACGTTTCTCATACGCTGGGAAGGCGTTCCACACAACGGCGGTGCAAATGAGGTCCATGAAGGATTGGGCATCATGCAGTTTGCCTATGAGGATGGCGACTGGAGACTACAGGGGGTTCAAATGCCGGGGTTTAAGTTTTGATTGCTGAAAAGACAGCCATTTTTTGCATTTTCCTCAAAAAACCTTATTTTTGTAATCAGGAACGTGTTCCTAAATCAATATCCGATCAAATGACAGAAGCAACAATTCGATATAACGCCGTAAAATATCCTAATTTTAAAGAATATCTCTGGTATGAAGCCAATGAAAAGGAACTGTTAAAACAGTACCAGGGGCGTTATATTGTCATCAAAAACGAGCAAGTCATCGGAGATTATGAATCAAGAAAACAAGCACGGCAAGAAACATTGAAAAACCACGAATCCGGGTCCTTCATCATTCACCTTTGCTCTATTGGAGATCCGCGTAGAGCGCCACGAATTAGTGGTCGGCAAATTGTTGTGGTTGATACCAAAAGAACTTAATTTTTTTATGTACGCGTTTACAAAGGAACATGAAACGATTGTGCTCGCCATTTATACAAGCGCCAGCATCACTCCACCATTATTTTCAGCAGAAAAAACTGAAATCCCCATTAACACTGTAAAAGCACTTTGGGATACAGGGGCAACTCATTCTGCCATTTCAAACCGTCTGGCAGGCAAACTAAATCTTCCAATTGAAGATTTTGCCAGGGTAACCACCGCATCTGGAATACAACATGTTCCTGTTTATCTGATTCGAGTGACATTACCCGGTTCCTTTAGTTTCGATGAAATAGAGGCCGTTGAATTCACCTATACGGACGAAGATGATTGCGACCTCATTGTTGGAATGGATGTAATGACGCAGGGTGATTTAGCCATAAGCAACTACGATGGCAAAACTGTTTTTTCATTTCGGATACCTTCATTTGAGCGCCTTGATTTTGCATAGTCTATGCAGAATGGCCAGACCATCGGCCTGAGCCTTGACAAAAAAAGAGCGCCATCTCCTCGATGACGCTCCTTTTTTTATTCCAACAGCCAATGGCTAAAAGACAACAGCCTATAATCTATCTCGCGTAAGCGACTGCCCTTTTCTCCCGAATGACCGTCACACGGATTTGACCCGGGTACTGCATTTCGTCCTGAATTTTCTGAGAAATCAGGAAGGACAGGTCTTCTGCGTATTGGTCGGTAACCTTGTCTGCTTCCACGATCACGCGGAGTTCGCGGCCGGCCTGCATGGCGAAGGCTTTGGCGACACGTTCGTGGCTCATGGCCAGGTCTTCGAGTTCGGTGATGCGCTTGAGGTAGTTTTCCAGAATTTCGCGTCGTGCGCCCGGGCGTGCGCCTGAGATGGCGTCACAAGCCTGGATGATCGGCGAGATGATGTTGTTCATTTCCACCTCGTCGTGGTGGGCGCCAACCGCGTTGATGATAACCGGATGTTCGCCGTATTGTTCGCACATTTTCATGCCGACCAGGGCATGGGAAAGTTCGGTTTCTTCCTCGACTACTTTTCCGATGTCATGCAGCAGGCCGGCGCGTTTCGCCATTTTGATCTGCTTTGGATTCATGCCCAATTCTGCTGCCATGATGGCGCAGAGTTCTGCCGTTTCGATGGAGTGCTTAAGCAGGTTTTGACCATAAGAAGAGCGGAAACGCATACGGCCCACCATGCGCACCAGCGCCGGATTAAGGCCGTGAATGCCAAGTTCGATGACGGTGCGTTCGCCGATCTCCATGATCTGCTCTTCGAGTTGCTTGCGGACTTTCGCCACCACTTCCTCGATGCGGGCAGGGTGAATACGGCCGTCAGCCACGAGGCGTTGCAGGGAAAGGCGGGCGATTTCGCGGCGAACCGGATCGAAAGACGAGATAACAATGGCTTCAGGCGTATCGTCCACGATGACCTCAACGCCGGTTGCAGCTTCGAGGGCGCGGATGTTACGGCCTTCGCGACCGATGATCTGACCCTTCATGTCGTCGTTTTCGAGGTTGAACACCGAAACCGTATTTTCTATGGTAAACTCAGCCGCCATCCGCTGGATGGTTTGAATGACAATCTTTTTAGCTTCCTTATTTGCATCTAATTTGGCACGTCCGATGGAATCGCGGATGATGGCATTGGCTTCCGTCTCACATTTGGCGCGGATGGCCTCCAGCAACTGATCCTTGGCTTCCTGTTGGCTGAGTTGGGCGATTTTCTCGAGCAACTTGATGCGCTCATCATTGGCCTTGTCCAACTCCTCCTTCTTCTTTTGAACGATGGTAACCTGTTTTTCAAGGTTTTCACGCAGGGTTTCCACCTCCATTTCACGGTTTTCGACGTCGCCTTTTTTGACCTCCAGTTCCTTGAAACGGGCTTCAATGGCATCCGTTTCGACCTTCAAATCTTTCTTCTGGGTCATGATTTCGATCTCCAGATCTTTCAATTCCAGTTGACGCTTGGTCTTTTCGGCTTCGACTTCAGATTTCATTAGCGCGTAACGTTCTTTCGCTTCCTGAATTTTCTGCTGTTTGATGCGTTCATTTTCTGCTTCTGCCTTGGAAAGGAGTTTTTCTGCTTTCAATGCGGCTTCATCTTCCACGCGCTTTGCACTCAGGCGGGCCTCCTTGATGACAAGATCCGCCTGCCGATTGCTTTCTTCCAGGACTTTCTGCGTATCCTGTTTTTTCATGGAGCTTGCCAGAAACCAGGCGACGACGCCTCCTGCCAAAACTCCTATTATGATGCTAACTATATCCATATTGAGTTAATTTGTAATTTTTGATTGAAAATGATGAATTGGAATGATGAATGATGAATGATGAATGATGAATGATGAATGTGCATAAATTCAAGAAAGCGAAACAGTTAACCCTACTTCCAATATTGTACATTCATCATTCATCATTCATCATTAAACCATGGTTTATTTCCGAATTGTTGCGCCCAACTTGCCCTCAAAAGCTTGTTGCAATTGCTGGAGCATGGCGTCTATCTCTTTGTCCTGTAAGGTCTTTTCCGTATCTTCAAAAATGAAACTCACGGCATAAGACTTCTTCCCTTCGCCCAGTTTGGCGGCATCTTCGAACACGTCGAAGAGGTTCACCTCGCGGAGCATTTTTTTCGCTGTTTTGTTGGCCAACGCGCGGATATCGCCAAAAGGCACGGTGCTGTCGAGCACCAATGCCAGGTCGCGCCGGACGCTGGGGTATTTGCTGATTTCCGCAAAGCGGATGTTGTTGCTTCCTGTTGCCTTGATGCAGTTTTCAAAATTAAAATCTGCATAAAAAACAGGGTTCTTGATGTCCATCTTTTTCAATATGCCCGGAGCGACCTGACCGAGTACGGCCAATTCCTGTGCGCCGCGGTGCAATTTCAAAGCATACTGGAATTGTGCATCCTGCACGACAGATTCCTGATAGCCGCTGATGCCCAGGCGGGTCAGGAGGTTTTGCACGCAAGATTTCAGGGTATAAAAATCCACTTTTGCTTTGGCTGCCGGGTGCCAGCTTTCTGCGCTGTGTGCGCCCGTAATCAGAAGTGCCAGGCGAAGCGTCTCTTCCATTTTCTCTCCGGTGCGTTGGTAGGTTTTTCCGAATTCAAAAAGGCGCAGGTCGGGATTTTGACGATTTTGGTTGCGTTGTACGGATTCCAGTCCACTGATGAGCATGCTCGGGCGCAGGCAATCCAGGCCCTGATTGGCAGAATTGTGTATGTAAACCAAAGCCTCTTTTTCCACGGCAAAAATGGCTGAATCGCCCTGATAATAAGCAGA
>JADZBJ010000455.1 GCA_020852155.1 Saprospiraceae bacterium
ATTTAACCTGGATTATAACAGTATTGATTTGATGTTTGGCGGGCGGGCCGGTAAGGACAAGAATATTTTCAAATACAGTTTGTACGGTAGCAGCACTGTTCGGGGAGAGACTGATGTGTATAATGACCTTGCGCCATATCGCATTAGTAATCAATACCTGCCATTTGGGCAAAATAGCGATCTTGCATTGCGCAATCCTTCGTTTATACCCAGTGATTCAGACACCTTGTTGCCGCGCCTGGGTTTATTACCCCATGAAAGTCGTTTGTTTGGCGTCAACCTAACTTTTCGGGGCGTCAACCTGAATTATCAGCGCATGGGGCGTGCCGATCATGCCGCCTTAGGAAGAAGCCCGCTTGCAGTATCTTATTCCAATCCTTCCAACAGGTTGTCAGAGCGACACGACATTTTTTCACTGGGCTTTAAAAGGCAACGCAAACGGCATCTGTCGCATACCAATATTGCCATTCAGCGGTATTACATAGGAAATAACTCGACTGTCAGTCATGTTTTTGGGCAGACCGCGGCAGCCGAATTCTGGTTGAGAAAAGCCAGTTCGTCAAATATTCGTGCTACGTTAGACAGTGTTATTCAAAAATATTCAGGCCGCGAAAAATTTGCAGCAGCTTCAGGATTTGATGTCAGGCTGGAATCAAGGCTTGAAATGAAACTTAGTCGGCATATCCATTTTGACCTGGGCGCCAATGGTTATTTCGGAGGCGGTAGCGGCGTTTATGAATACTATGACATACCGCCTGAGCTAGATGTTTTCAATGTACTGGCCAATTCAGACATAGTCGAAATTGACCAGACAGGTACAGCCGTTGGTGAAGTTAATTTTTTTGCCCAAAGTAAATGGCAGAGCCGACGTGTTTATGCGATTTTTGGCGGCTCTTTTAACGTAAATCCATCCCGGCCTGTACTGCTGCCCCGATTAGGAATTTGGTTTCGCGCAGACAGCAACTGGACGTTTCGGGCCAATTTTTCAGGCGGTATCAATCACTCCAATGTTGCAAAGGATAATGCTACGCTACTATTTGATGCCGGGTATTCCCGTTTTGTCTTGAATGGCGCTTTATCCTACGATGGGTTTACCACTGAAAGAACATACGGCGGTGAAGTGGCTATTCGATTCAAAGACAAGGATGCCAACTTCCCAACACAATACGAACTGATTGGGTTTTTCCAGGAAGGTTATGATTTGCTGCGTCCGGGTATATTTCGCGCTAAAATTGACACTTTCAATCCACGATATTCAACCTACGGTTACGCGCCTGCCAACGGACTTTCTTCCCGCATGTGGGGCATACAAGGCCTTTTTAAATCAGGATCATTGAGCGTTGACGTCAATAAAAGCAGTGTAAAGGCCAAAACAACATTTTTTATTCAATACGCGCGCGGTATGGAACGCTGGGGCTATAACCTGCGCCCTGAAATTGATGAAATTCTGAATCAACCCAAGTGGCACACGCAGTTCAGAACGTTTATTGACCTGGGTAAAAACATTGAAATTATGGTGGCTTCCAATCGCCAGACATCCGTACTGAGCAAGTCGGTTATGTATCGTGATTTTTTTAACTTGTCAGATCGCCAGGAACGTTATCCAACCTTCAGAAGTTGGGACATGGTGGTTCGGTTTTTTGTCAATAATCACTTTTTTACCTATTTCCAATTGCAAAACATGTTTAATCGTACGGTGTCGGGACTGGATGCAACCGGAACAGGCGAAGACATTTCCAGGCCCGTTCAGCCAGGCCGAAGCTGGCGTTTCGGCGTTAATTACAACATGAACTGAGTAGCATCACTCCATCACATTATCATATCATCACATCAATAACTCATGGCTAACAAATCATTCCTGCTCATCCTTGATGGCTGGGGCCTTGGCCAAAAACCCGAAGCAGACGCGATCAAACAAGCCAATACGCCATTTTTTGATGGACTTTGGGGAAAATATCCACATACCACCCTCACCACTTTTGGCGAACAAGTTGGCCTGCCCGACGGGCAAATGGGCAACTCCGAAGTCGGTCACCTGAATATCGGCGCAGGGCGCATCGTCTGGCAAGAACTGGCGCGCATCAACAAGGCTGTTCGGGAAAAGGAATTAGACGAGCACAAAACCCTGCTGGAGGCCATCGCCTACGCCAAACGCGAAGGCAAAGCCATACACCTGCTGGGCCTGGTGAGCGATGGCGGTGTGCATTCACACATCGAACACCTCAAAGCCCTGATTCGCATTATCGAGGGCTATGGCGTAGAACAATGCTTTGTGCATGCCTTCACAGACGGCCGTGACTGCGACCCAAAGAGCGGAGAAGGCTTCCTGAGCGATCTGCAAGGATTTCTGGCGGGTAAAAAAGCGCGTATTGCATCGCTGGTCGGACGATACTACGCAATGGATCGCGACAAGCGCTGGGAGCGTGTTAAACTGGCCTACGACCTCATGGTCAATGGGGTAGCGCCTGATGTTACGACCGACTTTGCCGCTCACCTGCGCCAAAGTTATGCCAACAACGTTACCGACGAATTCATACAACCTGTTCTGGCCCAAGGCCCTGATGGCGAAGCCGGTATAACCCGTATCAGTCCCGGCGATGTTGTCCTGTGCTTCAATTTCAGGACAGACCGTTGCCGTGAAATCACAGAAGTGTTAAGCCAGCGCGATATGCCGGAATTTGGTATGTACAAAATGCCGCTGTATTATGTCACAATGACCCGTTACGACGAGAGTTTTGAACAGGTAAACGTCATGTTTGAAAAAGACGACGTAGCCATGACAATGGGTGAGGTCGTTTCGAATGCCGGAAAAACGCAGGTGCGCATTGCCGAAACGGAAAAGTATCCGCACGTGACTTTCTTTTTCTCCGGTGGTCGCGAGGAGCCATTTGCCGGCGAAAGGCGCATTATGTGTCCATCGCCCAAAGTGGCCACCTATGACCTTCAGCCTGAAATGAGTGCGCTGGATATTACCCAGGCTATTCTGGAAGATATTCGGGCCAATACACCCGATTTCATCTGTCTGAATTTTGCCAATACGGATATGGTGGGACATACGGGTGTTTTTTCAGCAGCCATGAAAGCGGCTGAAACAGTAGATCAGTGCCTGAGCCGCATCATTCCATTGGCCCTGGCTCACGATTATCGTTGTATCCTGATTGCCGATCATGGTAATTCTGACTACATGATCAACGACGACGGTACGCCCAATACGGCTCATACCAAAAATCCTGTTCCCTGTGTTTTAGTGGCTAACAACCTGTCTGCGCAGACGCGCCTGCTCGACGGCGGATGCCTGGCTGATGTAGCGCCAACGCTCTTGCATCTGATGGGCATTGAAGCCCCTGATGTGATGACTGGCAAGAGCCTGGTGGTAGAAGGCTAAGCGTGTGTTTAGGATGAAAAAGGGCCTGTTGTTGATGTCAACAACAGGCCCTCGCTTTTTAGTACAAAATCACTTATCCCGTTAAAAATGTATGGTATAAAGGGTCGTGTCGCTGGCACGGACGTAAAAGGAATCCGAGTGAATGACATAACCGTCGTCCCAGGTTTTATGGGTGATGGCGTGCATCCGGTTACCCCGCGCCGTGAAAACCCATGATTG
>JADZBJ010000456.1 GCA_020852155.1 Saprospiraceae bacterium
ATTTCAAATTTCAAATTTCAAATTTAAAATTTCAAATAAAACATTTCACTTTATATTTCAAATTTTAAAATATAAAAAGTTTTATAATTTGAAATTTAAAATATATAATTTGAAATTTTAAAAGTCATTTAACCATATAACCCTATGCTACGCAATCACGAAATTGACTATAAAATTCACGGCGAAGAAATGCAGTGCGTTGAGATTGAACTCGACCCGCAGGAAACGGTCATCGCCGAATCCGGCTCGTTTATGTTCATGGACGACGGCATTAATATGGCGACCGTTTTTGGTGATGGCTCTGGCCGCGCAGAAGGTTTTTTCGGCAAATTAATGAGCGCCGGCAAACGCATGCTAACGGGCGAAAGCCTGTTTATGACCACTTACACCAATGAAACGCAAGGTCAAAAACAACGCGTCACTTTCGCTGCACCTTACGCCGGGAAGATTGTCCCGATGGACTTGACGGCCCTGGGCGGAAAAGTTGTCTGCCAAAAAGATTCTTTCCTCTGCGCCGCCAAAGGCGTACAGGTCGGCATTGAATTTCAGCGCAAACTGGGTACCGGCTTATTCGGCGGAGAAGGTTTTATCATGCAAAAACTGGAAGGCGACGGCATGGCATTCGTTCATGCGGGTGGTTATATTCTGGAACGCGAACTGGCCGTCGGTGAAACATTGCGCGTAGATACAGGCTGTATCGTGGCGTTTACACATCGCGTTGATTATGATATCCAGTTCGTAAAGGGCGTCCGGAACATGGTTTTCGGCGGCGAAGGGCTGTTCTTCGCTACCCTGCGCGGCCCTGGTAAAGTATGGCTACAATCGCTTCCGGTCAGCCGTTTGGCTGCCAAGATTTTGTCGTACAGCAGTGGCGGCAAGGAACAAGGCAGCATACTCGGCGGATTGGGTAACATGCTCGACGGCGACGGTTTATAAACAACTGCCATTCTGAAATTTTACTTTTCCGATAACTACGGAACTTTTGCCACATGCCCAATTTAGTAGAACTGGTTCTGCTCCCCTCCGAACGTTATGACGAGGGTCGAATGCGCCAATTGGCTGCGCGCCAGACGGGTATTCCCGAGACGCAAATCAGCCATATTGAAATTTTAAAATCTTCCCTTGATGCGCGGTCGCGTCAGCCTGTCTGGCGTATTCGCGCTGAAGTTTTCGGGCCAGGTGAAACTTTCACACCCGAGCCGGCACTCCTCGATGGATTAAGTCCGGTAAAGGAAAATGCGCCGCGTATTCTCATTGTCGGCGCCGGTCCTGCCGGTTATTTTGCTGCGCTGGAATTACTTGAACATGGTTTAAAACCCATCGTCCTGGATCGCGGTCGCGACGTGCGCGCGCGTCGGCGTGACCTCAGGGCCATCCAGCAATTTGGCGAGGTTAATCCACATTCCAATTATTGCTTTGGCGAGGGCGGCGCAGGCACCTATTCTGATGGCAAACTTTACACAAGGTCTGTCAAGCGCGGATCGGTACAAAAATCGCTTCGGTTGTTCGTTGAACACGGTGCAAAAAGCGACATCCTGACCGAGGCCCATCCGCATATTGGATCAAACAAATTGCCAGAAGTGGTGCAAAACATTCGCCAAACCATTGAAAAATATGGCGGCGAGGTGCATTTCGGCCAACAGGTTACAGATTTTACCCTCCAGAATGGTCGGGTTATTGGCGTGGTGACGGAGCAAGTTGACGCTACCGCCAACACCACCCGCGAATGGTCGGGCGATGCCGTTATTTTGGCCACTGGCCACTCTGCCCGCGATATTTATCGTTTGCTGCACCAAAAAAACATACGCATAGAAGCCAAACCTTTTGCGTTGGGGGTGAGGGTTGAACACCCACAGGCATTGATTGACAGCATTCAGTATAAGAAAAACGGTCGAAGCGACGACCTGCCTGCCGCCAGTTATAGCCTGGTTTGTCAAGTGGGCAGTCGGGGCGTTTTTTCGTTTTGTATGTGCCCCGGCGGCTTGATTGTTCCGGCAGCAACCGCTCCCGGAGAAATCGTCGTCAACGGGATGAGTATGAGTCGCCGTGATTCTCCGTTTGCCAATTCAGGACTGGTAACCTCGGTTGAACCCGAAGACATTCAGCCCTGGGCCAAACACGGCGTTTTTTCTGCCCTCGAATTTCAGGCAGAGGTAGAGCAGCGACTGTTTTCCGCAGGCGATGGCGGCCAAAAAGGTCCGGCCCTGCGTTTTACGGATTTTATCGCCGGAAAACTTTCCTCGGATTTGCCCCGCACCTCGTACATCCCCGGCATTTATCCGGCGCCGCTTTTTGAACTTTTACCCAAATTTATTTACCAGCGAATACGCGACGGTTTAAAGGATTTTGGCCGACAAATGCATGGTTACCACACAGCCGAGGCCATTGTGGTGGGTACCGAAAGCCGCACCAGTGCCCCCGTCCGTATTCCACGTGATAACGATAGTTTGCAACATCCTGAAATTGTCGGTTTGTTCCCTTGTGGCGAAGGCGCTGGTTATGCCGGCGGTATTATTTCTGCCGCTATGGACGGCCAGAATGTTGCCAGGGCGGTAGCGAGGATGTTGAGTAGGGTATTAAACACAGAGAACACGGAGTGTTACACGGAGGACGCAGAGGAAATTAGAAAGCCATCTCAGTGGTCTCTGTGAAGCACCCAGTGGCCTCTGTGTTAAATCGAGACCATCAAACCATTTCAACCATCATTCAACACATGGAGCACACTCCGACACGAGATATACGAAGCCTGTCTCTGGCTGAACTTGAAACCGTTTTTGCCGAATGGGGCGAGCCGCGCTTCCGAGCCAAACAGGTCTATGAATGGCTTTGGGCCAAAGCAGCGCAGGATTATGAACAGATGAGCAATGTGTCTAAAAACTTGCGGGAACGGCTCCGGCAGGAATTTACATTTCTCCCGTTGTTGGAAGACAAGGTGCAACACAGCAACGACGGTACGGTCAAAACCCGTTGGATGACACACGACGGTCATCGCATTGAAAGTGTGCTGATTCCGGTACCCGACGACGAACGTTTTACCGTTTGCGTGAGCACGCAGGTTGGATGCAGCCTGACTTGTAAATTTTGTGCGACCGGACAAATGGGCCGCCGCCGCAACCTGACTGCCGCTGAAATTGTGGATCAGGTGACGGGCGTGAATCGTCAAAGTTTGCTGCATTTCGGGCGGCCTCTGACCAATGTGGTGTATATGGGCATGGGCGAACCGCTACTGACCTATGCTGATACCATGGAGAGCGTGGCCCGACTAACAACGCCGGCACCCAACGGTCTGGGCATGTCGGCGCGGCGCATCACCATCAGCACAGCAGGCCTTGCCCAAATGATCCGCAAACTGGCTGATGACGGCTACCGCTCAAATCTGGCACTCAGCCTTCACGCCGCTGACGACGCCAAACGCAATGAAATCATGCCCATCAATGAAAGCAACAACCTTCAGGTATTGATTTCGGCATTGGAGTACTTCTATGCCAATACCAAGGGCCGAATTTCTTACGAGTATATCGCTTTTAATGGATTCAATGACTCATTGCAAGACGCTTCTCGCTTGGTCCAACTATGCCGTAAAAAATTGCCGGTTCGGGTAAATATTATCGAATACAACCCTATTG
>JADZBJ010000457.1 GCA_020852155.1 Saprospiraceae bacterium
AATTTGTCCTTCGCATGAGGTAATTGGTATCAATTGTCGTCCTTTAATTCTTCAACATGGCTCGCTGCATTGTGTTACCATGAATTACCTTGCGGGGGTTATTGCTGATTCGATATGATAAAACGACTATTCCTTTTATGGTTAGCGGCCTTGTCGTCGCAGGTAGATGCGCAGGTTTTTATGCGGCCATTTGATAATGCCGCCGCCATAGCCTCCGGGGGAGGTAATATTGCCATGCCTGTTTTTTCTCAGGGGATCAATAACGAAGCCCTTCTGGGGCGACCGAATGGTACGGGTATCTGGGCCGGGTCGGTTTTGCCGTTTGGCATTAGCGGGTGGCAGGTCGCGCATTTTACCGGAAGTATTGGTTTTCAGGAAAAAAATGGCGTTGCCTTGCAAATCGTACATTCTGGCACAGAAGATTACGCGGAGCAACGCTTTCAATTGATGTATGGCCGCCGGTTGGGCGAAAAATTATACATCGGTGGTTCGGCATTGGCCCTGCGCGCCTCGGCGCCGGAATATGGTTCGGCAACCTCAGCCACTTTTGGGCTGGCCGTGTTGGCACAACCGTTACCGCAAGTCTGGGTAGGCGCTCGAATACAAAACCCGGCGCAGCAAAAAATTGGTAACGACTTAATTCCATCACTTTTGCGCATCGGCGCAACATGGCAACCCTCGCAGTTGTTGCTCATTAATGCAGAGGTGGAAAAAGACCTGGAACGCGAAGGGCAAGTGAAAGCCGGTTTTGAATACATGCCGCTTGAAAAATTCGTCTTGCGTGCAGGCGTTCGCGCCGGACTGGCCACACGCCTCGGATTCGGAGCGGGCTTTCGCCTGAAATCCGGACTCAGAGCAGACCTGGGCGCAGAATGGCACCCGCAATTAGGCATCACGCCCGCCCTCATGATCTCCTGGATAAAACCTTCCAAAACTGAACCACTCACCACCAATCACTAACCACTTACCGTTAATCACTTACCACTAATTATGAGAAGTTTGCTCATTTTAATCTCCGCGTCCTTGCTCCTTTTGAGTTCGTGCAAAAAAAGCCAGTTAGAGTGCGACATTGAAGACATTCAGGATTACCTGAAATCTCATAACCTGACGGCCAAAAGCACCGACACCGGGCTTCATTATATCATTACCACAGAAGGCACAGGCGCCAGCCCGACCGTTGCCAACAAGGTGACAGTACGCTACAAGGGTTACTTGCTGGATGGCACTGTTTTCGACCAGACACAAGGCAGCAGCACAGCGTCATTTCCATTGGCTAATGTCATACAAGGTTGGCAGGAAGCCATTCCATACTTGAAAAAAGGCGGAAAAGGCACTTTCTTCATCCCTTCGGAATATGGATACGGCGGTCAGGCGCAACCCGGCATACCGGCCTGGTCGGTGCTGATTTTTGAAGTTGAACTGGTTTCTTTTCAATAACCTGGGTATAAGGTGGAGGGCGTTACCCAACCTTCTACCCTCCACCTTTCTCCTTTGGCTCGGGTCTTTCAAATTCTTTTAACAAGCGGAGTTCTATGAAACAATTCTTTACGCTATTCCTCTTTACGCTGGTCACTCATGTCTTATACAGCCAGCCAGCCGACTTGCAACGATACGGTTGTAGGTTCGCACATCAACACCTGAACCATCTGCCCCTCACTGCCGAACGACAGGCTGCTCAGGCAGCAAGCAATGCCCGGAGTGATACCTTCGATATTCTGCATTATCGGATTTTTACAGACCTGACGGAAACCACAGCCAAGACCATTTCCGGTAATACTGAAGTTTTCTTTTCACCCAAACTTCCGGATATTGGCAATATCACGCTGGATTTGCTGGCCCTTACGGTGGATTCTGTTCAGACGCTCAGTGGTCAGCCATTGGCCTATACGCATCAGGGATTGTCATTGAAGATTACCTTACAGGAAGCCCTGGCTGTTGGCGATACAGGCTCGTTGCGGGTGTTTTATCATGGAAAGCCCATTCAATCTACTTCCAACTTTGGCGGTGTGTACTTTGATGCCGGTTACATTTATAACCTGAGTATCGGCCTGAACGACGACCCGCACAACTTTGGCCATGCGTGGTTTCCTTGTTTCGACAATTTTCAGGAGCGTTCGACCTATGAAATGAGTTTCATGACTGTAGCGCCTTATCGCGCATACGCGGTAGGGGATTTTGTCAGCGAATTTCCCATAGGCCCGAATCGTTCTTTGCGCTCGTATAAAATGGATTTACCACTGGCTACCTATCAGGTGAGTTTTGCTGCTGCGAACTACGGCGAAGTCAAAGGCAATATTGAAGGCGCATTTGGTGATGATATTCCGCTGTTGTTGCTATCTAAATTGCCTGATACGAACAAGGTTAAAACGGCATTTTTACCTTACATCGGCGATGCTGTGCGCGGCTTTGAACTTTGGTATGGCCGACACACCTGGAACAGGGTAGGCTATGCGATGACAACGCGTGGCGCTATGGAAAATCCGGGTAATATCATTTACCCCGATTTTCTGATTCAACCTGCCAACTTGTCCACGCATCTTGAAATCATGTCGCACGAACTGGCGCACCACTGGTGGGGCGACGTCGTGACCGTAGGCAGCGAATCGGATATGTGGATCAAGGAAGGCCCCGCCGAATATGGTTCGCACCAGTTTTTCGAGTATATTGATGGGAAAAATGAATTTATTGAAAGATTGCGCGCCAATACCCATACCGTCCTGAAAAATGCGCATTACGACGATGGCGGTTTCCTGCCGCTTTCGCCCATGCCGCACGAAGTGACTTACGGCACGCACACCTATAATAAAGGTGCAATGGTTATGCACAACCTTCGGGCTTATCTGGGCGATTCGCTCTTTGCTTCGGGGATGCAACACCTGCAAGAGGCGTTCCGGTTTGATAACATGAACGCCTATGAAATGCGCGACACTTTATCCGCATTTACAGGCGTTGACCTGACCGATTTCTATGAAGATTGTGTGTTTAGTCCCGGTTTTACGGATATAGACGTTGAAACCGTAACGCTCGCGCCGAACAACAATACGCCCGGACATTTTTATGCCACCGTAAAAGTGCGCCAGCAAGTGCGTGCTGCGCCGCACCTGTATCACAATGTTCCCGTAGAGGTCAATTTCAGGTCTGCCACAGGCCAGACGGCTGATTTCAGTATGGTTGTTCCGGCCGAAGAAGGCGTAGCAACGTTTGATGTGCCCTTTGAGCCTGCCATGACGTACCTGAATGGCAGCCAGCGCCTGAATACAGCCTGTATCGCTTTTGACAAAGTGGCCAAGACAACCG
>JADZBJ010000458.1 GCA_020852155.1 Saprospiraceae bacterium
ATTCCATTTCAGTTAAAACGCCCGCTCAACCTGCTGAATCAACCCCTGATACGGCAGATACGCGACCTGATGGAATACATCCAGGATGAATTTACCAATCCGTTTTCCGGTGAACATCGCCTTTTTCGCCTGCTTCATGCGCCCTGGTGGAACCTCGAACCCGTCCAACTGGCCCGTGTGGCTGCCAGTCGGCAAACACGCCGCGACGAAACCGATCAGGAAGGGAATTACCTGAAAATGACCCGTGTCGAACGCGAGCAAAACGCAAAATCCCTGCGCGAAACGCTGCTGGACGCTGAATGGCTCGGCAGCATACCCGGCATTGACGCCAAAGCCTTCCAACGCGCAGGCGCGGCCCTCGAAAGCCTCATCAGTGCCCTGTATGAATCGCCCGCTCCCGTTTTGATGGAACAGCTGTTCAACCGAAGCGGCGCATTAGCCTGGGCTTTGAATCAGCCGGACAAATCGGCGTACATTCAGATGCTGTACAGTTTTCAGGAATTTGTGCAACAGGAAGCCCTGCGCCAACCTCGTTTGTCGCTGGCTCAGTGTCTGTCCTTGCTGCGGAGCATGGATGACAATGATATTTCGCTGCCGCTGCTGCCTGGCCCGGAAGCCCAAAACGGCGTACAACTCATGACCGCCCATGCTTCCAAGGGTCTGGAGTTCGATCTGGTGTTTATGCTCGATAGCACAGAAGATGCCTGGGACAAAAAAAACAGCGGCAAGAATCGGCAGTTCAGCCTTCCACCCACGCTCACCCTCTCTGGCGAAGAAGACGAAACGGAAGCGCGCCGCCGGTTGTTTTATGTCGCCATGACACGCGCCAAACAACGGTTGCACATCAGTTATGCGCATCTCAAAGAAGACAATAAACCCTTGAAAGTCAGCCGTTTCATTGCGGAAACAGGATTAATCGCTCAGGAAGCGTCCGTTCAGTCCACGGCGCTCACAACAGCACAGGCCCGGCTGCTGCTCACGGCTGAATCGCCCAATATTACCCTGCCCGACCAGCAATTGATGGACGCGCTGTTGACGGATTTCAGGCTCAGCATTAGCGCCTTCAACCGATACTTGCGCTGCCCCCTGGCATTCTTCTACGATGACATCCTGAAGGTGTCCGGCGCTACGTCCGAATCAGCAGCATTTGGCTTGGCCATGCACGGCGCATTGCAGCAGTTGGTGTTGAAAATGAAAAGCGACAAGCAAATGGCCTGGCCTACGGCAGAGTCTTTGGTGCGCTGGTTCAACAAGGAAATGGAGCGCCAAAGCAGTTTTTTTCATGAAAAAAACTTCGATCAACGCCTGAAAATGGGCAGAGAATACCTGCGCCGCCTGCACGTAGAGCAAGTTCCTTACTGGAAAAAAAGGGCCATCGTCGAGCGCCGAATAGACCGCGTGGAATGGAATGGCGTGCCCATGACGGGCGTGCTGGATAAAATAGAATGGTACGACAACGGAACGTTACGCATCGTGGATTACAAAACCGGCAAACCGGATAAGAACAAAACAGCAGCGCCCAACGAAAAACAACCTTTGGGCGGCGAATACTGGCGGCAATTGGCATTTTACCACATACTGCTCACGCAATCGCGCCTGTACGCCGAGCCTGTCGGAAAAACAGCCATCTCCTGGCTCGAACCGGATCCAAAGGGAACATTCCTGGTTGTGGAGATTACTTTTTCAGCAGAGGAATTACAACTCGTGCAAGGGTGGATTACATCTGTTTACAACAACATTCAGGCCCGTAATTTTAATACCGGCTGTGAAGACCCCGCCTGCGTGTGGTGTCAAATGCACCGCGACCGACATGCCGATGTCTGGATTGCCGATCATGCCGAAGATGGGTTGGATGATTCCCCGTAGCTTCGGGGCTTGCCCCCGAATATTGCAGTATTTAACCCTATCCATGCACAACATTTTCATCTGGGCTTGCGCCATTTTAATCATCTCCTGTTCGCATCATTCCATCAATGAACAGGCGCGAAATGCAAACAGCGCAAATGATGTCGCGACAAGTACGCCGCCGTCAGCCGTCATGTCGAATGACAGCCTGACCCTGCCCAAATCCGAACTGACCAAACTGTATGTTCAGGCCATTGGCGATTATATCAAGGCTGTAAAAAAGGATTATTCGATTCAGTTTGACACCCTGTTTTTCGGAAAACACGTCTATGGTCAGGAAGATGATTTTCCCGACATTGAATTGCCCGAAACCATTGAACACACACAAATCAGGCTCGTGACGCCGGAATTCTGTGCGCAAAAACAAAAGGACGACAAATCATCCTATTCCATCAACCTGATCGGATGGGTGGACTATGAAAAAGCAGATTTCATTTTTGTTGCATTTTCAAACGGCAATCAACATCAATTCGACTATTATCTGGATTATACCGGCGACAAGGCATCATCGAAATTTACACTGGAAAAGGCGCGATTTGAAAATTTCCTTTTCAAAAGAAAATGAAGTTTCAGCGTGAGCGCATGTTGCGATTTTCTACATTTGGCCGGGAAAAAAATTTCACACACAAAACGAATCACCTGTTTTCGCTGACCAACGGCTTATGCATTTATCTACCCTCGACTGGATTTTCATTGCGCTTTATTTTGGTATTTCACTCTGGATTGGCCTGCGCGATGCGGGTAAAAGCGGCTCTTCGGCTTCTGAATATTTCCTTTCGGGTAGAAATATGCCCTGGTGGTTGCTGGGCGTCAGTATGGTCGCCACGACCTTCTCCTGCGACACGCCCAACCTCGTGACTGACATTGTGCGCCAGAACGGCGTAGCGGGCAACTGGGCCTGGTGGGCTTTCCTGCTGACGGGCATGCTGACGGTATTTGTCTATGCCCGACTGTGGCGACGATCGGGTGTATTGACCGACCTTGAATTTTATGAAATGCGCTATTCCGGCCGTGAAGCAGCCTGGTTGCGCGGGTTTCGGGCACTGTATCTCGGCGTATTCTTCAACGTGATGATTATGGCGACCGTCTCGCTGGCGGCCATCAAAATCGGGCGTGTGATGTTCAATATTGATCCGATGACGACGCTGGTTTTTTCCGCTATATTGACGGTGGTTTACTCCACTGTCGGTGGATTTCGGGCGGTTTTGCTCACGGATTTTTTCCAGTTTATCATTGCCATGATTGGCTCGGTCGGGGCAGCGTGGTATGTGCTGAGTTTGCCGGAAATCGGCGGCCTGTCGGGGCTTTTTCAGCACCCCAATGTAGCGGGCAAATTGAGCCTGTTGCCTGATTTTTCAGACACTAAAACCCTGATTCCGCTGCTGATTATTCCGCTGGCTGTGCAGTGGTGGTCAGTCTGGTATCCAGGCGCTGAACCCGGCGGCGGCGGTTATGTAGCCCAGCGTTTGCTGGCGGCCAAAGACGAAAAAAATGCCACAGGCGCGGTGCTGCTGTTCAACATTGCCCACTATGCTCTCCGCCCTTGGCCCTGGATTATCGTAGCGCTGGCTTCGCTCATCATTTTCCCTGATCTGGCCTCCATTCAGCGGGCATTCCCCAATGTTGAAGCCTCGAAAGTTGGTCATGACCTGGGCTATCCGGCCATGATGACTTATTTGCCTGTCGGACTGGTGGGGATCATCGTTGCTTCGTTGGCAGCAGCCTATATGAGCACTATTTCGACGCACCTCAACTGGGGATCATCGTATGTCGTGAATGATTTTTACAAACGATTCATTAACCCGCAATCCACTGATAAACAACAAGTTGCAGTAGGCCGGTTGTCCACTGTTTTGTTAATGGCGTTGGCTTCGGTCGTGGCCTTACAGTTAGATACGGCCAAAAACTCCTTTGATATTTTGCTGCAAATCGGCGCCGGAACGGGCTTGCTGTTCATTCTGCGCTGGTTCTGGTGGCGCATCAATGCCTGGTCTGAATTGACGGCCATGATTGTGTCGTTTGGCGTGGCTTTGTTCTTCCATTTTAATGACAAAGCCGGCTGGATTCAGTTGGCCGACTGGGCCAAATTACCGCTTGGCGTAGCCATCACGACCCTGGCCTGGGTGGCAGCGACCTGGCTCACGCCCGCTACGGATCAAAAGACCCTGGTGAACTTCTACAAACTCATTCGCCCCTCCGAAGCAGGCTGGAAACCCGTCATTGAGGCCGGACAACGCAGTGGTGACCTTTCATCCGGCGATATCGCTACCGGCCAATTGCCGCTTCAGATTTTGTGTATGCTGATCGGCTGTGTGACGGTGTATGCTGCCTTGTTCGCAACGGGTTACCTGCTTTATGGCAACATGATGGCTGGTTTGATTGCCGGATTGGTTGCTGCGGCTGGCGGCTGGTTGCTGTTCCGTTTTTGGGGGAGGATTAGTTAGGAGTTATTTACCTTAATTGCTATCTATATGTAACCTATCCCGGAGGGATAGCAGGTTTATAGAATCATGCCGTAACATAGAATCTACGACCCCGACGGGGTCGAACAACATAATACGAACCGCTTGGCTATAAACCTGTGATGCCTCCGGCATCGAGTTGTTTCAGATAATTGATACGCTCCTGAATGATGGCCCGAAGGGGGGCAGATGCTGGGGATTACTACATATTATCGTAGAATATGAGACTGTTCAAAAATATTATCTGTCAATCATTTTAGCGCTACCTTCTGAATATCTGTCGCCCACAGGTTTATTTTTTATTGTAGCAATTTCTATTTCTTGCATATCGGTTGCCGTTAATTCAACATTCAATGCACCCAAATTTTCAATAAGTCGTTCTATTTTAGTAGTTCCAGGAATTGGAACAATCCAGGATTTTTGAGCAAGTATCCATGCAAGCGCAATTTGTGTAGGTGTGGCATTTTTACGCTGAGCGATTTCTTTAATTAAATCAACAAATACAAGATTTGTTTTAATGTTTTCGGGGCTTAAACGTGGAACGGTGCTTCGAAAATCACTGCTGTCAAAGGTTGTGTTTTCATTCATTTTACCAGTTAAAAAGCCTTTTCCAAGCGGGCTAAACGGAACAAAACCAATACCTAGTTCTTCGAGTGTTGGCAGTATAACATCTTCCGGTTCGCGCCACCAAAGCGAGTATTCGCTTTGTAACGCAGTTACTTTACATACTGAATGCGCACGACGAATAGTTTTTACTCCGGCTTCCGACAAGCCAAAATGTTTTACTTTGCCTTCTTTAATCAACTCTTTTACTGTTCCGGCAACTTCTTCAATAGGGACATTTGGGTCAACTCTGTGTTGATAAAACAAATCAATGCAATCAATTTTTAATCGTTTTAATGATGCTTCTGCAACTTTGCGAATATTATCAGGTTTGCTATTTACACCTGCCATTTTCCCGTCCTGAATATTGAAACCAAATTTGGTCGCAATAACTACTTTGCCCTTATAAGATGCAAGTGCTTCACCAATTAATTCTTCGTTGGTAAACGGTCCATACATTTCTGCTGTATCGAAAAATGTAACACCCATTTCCACTGCTTTACGAATGAGTTCGATAGATTGCCTTTTATCGGCTACAACGCCATAACCAAAACTCATACCCATACAACCAAGTCCAAGAGCCGAAACTTCAAGACCTGAGTTTCCTAATTTTCTTTTTGAATTTTTTATGTCCATGATAAATGTGATTTAAAATTACGATACAAAAGTAGATGAGACAGAAAAATTAAAATAACGTAAAACAAATAAAAAATTACGCCAATCAAACAAGTTTTCTGAATTTCAATGGTGTGATAAGGGCGTTCTTTTTAAAAAAGTGATTAAAATGCGTCACCTCGGTAAAGCCAAGGGCGTAGGCGATTTCGGCCACATTCCAGGTGCTGTGACGGAGCAGGATTTTGGCCTCCTGCAAGATGCGCTCGGCAATGAGTTGAGAGGTCGTCTTTTGGGTGTTGGCCTTGACCGCCCGGTTCAGGTGGTTGGTATGCACTGACAATTGCGCAGCAAAGTCGGAAGGCGTGCGGCATTTCATGCGCGGGTGCGCCTCTTCGATCGGAAACTGACGCTCCAGCAATTCCAGAAACAACGATGTAATCCGCTGCGAAGCATTGGGCAACTGGCGATCCTGTGTGGCTGCCGGATTGAGTTTTAGGGCAAAATGGACGAGTTCAAATACCAGATTGCGCAGCACATCATATTTGTGCACGTATTCCGAATTGATTTCTTCCACGATGCGCTCAAAAATACCCAGCACTTTTTTCGTTTGCTCGTCAGTGAGTTCAAACACAGGCATACCGCCCGGCTGGAATACAGCGTATTGGCCCAGTACGCCAAATTGATGAAAAAATGCCTGATTGAAAATGCAGAAATAGCCGCTTTTGATGTTTTCCAAATGCGTCCAGCGATAGGGAATCATCGGATTGGAAAACACCAGCGCCTGCTTTTTTACCTGTAATACCTTGTCGGCGTATTCCACATTACTGTTGCCGATAGCCAGCGTCACTTTGTAATAATCGCGCCGCTTGTAGGGCGAAGGCCTGATACCGCCCGGCTCAACAGGTTCTACCTTGAACACATTAAAATGCCCGATTTCCTGACGCAACTGGTCGGGAATCCACTTGACCTTTCTTTTGTAAAAATCTTCCAGCGATTCGAAGTTGTCCATGAAAATGTGCTGCCTACCGTTTCACATAGGTACTGCCAAAAGTATAATTCAAACTGACGTTCCAGTCAAAATCTTTGCCCTTGATGTCCGTTTCTATGGCTTTATTCACCAGACAAGAGACCGATAGCGGCCATCCTTTTCGGGCCACAGACAAACCTCCAGCCGCGTAAAATCCACTGGCCGCATCCATATTCAGGAAGTAAACTTGCGGATTAAATCGCATGTACCAGCGTTCAGACAATGGAATGTGATTAAAGCCCAGCCGGAACGTTAAAAAATGGGTATTCCGGGCCAGTTCCTTTTCAATGCCCAGCCCATACAGGTAATACATACCCGCCTGAATGTTTTTTGTCAATGAATAATGTGGCATCACTTCGATAACCGGGAAAAATCGCCGCGCCTGTATGGCTTCCTGCTCCAAGCCGTTTTTGATAACCGGCCCCGAAATGAAAGATAATGTCGGCAAATGCGTGCCCAGGGCCATCTTGAATCTGCCCTGACGGACAAGTTGATAGCGCCAGATAAATATCAGCGACCAGGGCTTTCCTTCCAGTGAATACCTGAACTCCGGCTCAAAACTCAGGCGCTTTTTCCCGTGTACAGCAAATGTGGTGACCAATGCCGGTTCTCCAAGGGAGAAGGTTGGAATAAAAGAAAATCCGTTGTTGGTCACGCTGACAGAACCTTTGAAATCCAGTGTCTTTTTCAGGCTGTCAGGTGTGGTTTGGGCTAACATGCCCGAAGGCTCACACGACAGGAATACCAGTAAAATAAACAGTCGAAAAAATGTATTGCGCATAACAACGGGTATCTTTGAAAATGAATGCAAAGAAACCTGCGCGGCTGCCCGGTTTGAAAACTGATTTCAAAGCGAAACTTGTGTTTTTCAAACAATGGGTATGTCTCACCACCTGAACAACGGCCGGTGCGGCGAAATCGGCAGAAATGGCCACGGCACTGACGAGAAAATCAAAACCAGCGCCCAGCCGTACCATTTCACCATGATTCGAAATTTTTCGGCATCCGTCACCTGACGACGCGTTTTCAAAGCGCCCAGGGTCAGTACGATCACTGCAACGATCATCATCAGGCTGTGCTCCATGCTGAAAAAACGCAATTCCCGAACTTTTACTGTCGTGAAATAATCCGGCCAAAACGCCCGAACCAGCGGACTGGTAGAGTACAGCCCGATGCCAATGGTGAGTTGCGCCCAGGCCACAACCACAGCCACCTGACGCCATAAATCATCAACCGGCGTAAAGGCACGGCCTGTTTTTCGGCCGTGAATGGCCCGAAGCACGGCCCCGCTCAATAGGAGCAGTACCAGCCAGCGCATCCAGGAGTGCAACAGTAACATGAGCGGGAGTTATGAATTATGAATCTCTTTCTCTTTACTGAAATAGAAACGATAAGCCAGCCATCCGGCAGCGACGACGCCAATACCGGCCCAGGCTTTTACCGGATTTTCGATCAGGGTAAAGGACACAAACCAGATGCAAATGGTGATAAAAATGATGGGCGTAATCGGATAAAGCACCGTTTTGTAACCACGTTCAGCATCCGGGCGCTTGCGGCGGAACACAAAAATGGTCGTACCCACCATCATCAGTCCGATCCAGTCCATGAACGTCACGTATTCAATCAGGTCTTCAAAAGTCCCCCAGAACAACAGCAGAAACACCGACCAGCCACTCTGAATCAGGATAGCATTGGCGGGCGTTTGCCATTTAGGGTGCACTTCGGCGAGTTTTTTAAAGAAAATGCCATCGCGGGCCATGGCGTAGTAAATACGTGGCGCAGTCATGCAGTAAATGCCTGTCGTTCCAAACGTAGAAAGGGCAATCAACAAAGCCATGAGCGTACCGCCGCCGTTAAACAAAGTATTCATCGCGTCGGCGGCAATGGTTTTTGAATTGGCAATTTGCTCAACGGGCAACAGGCGCATGTAGGCGATATTGGCCATGACATACACCAGGGTCACAATCGCCGCGCCGAACATCATGGCACGCGGTACGTTGCGCTGCGGATTTTGCGTTTCACCAGCCAGATAACTCGCATGTTGCCAGCCTCCGTAACTCCACAAAACGCCCACAAAAGCAATCGCAAAAGCCGAATACAAACTCATCGGCGGCGTATGGGCAAAGTCAGATATGGCGTTGGCCGCAGCGGCTTCGGGCCGTGCAAAAAACAAGCCCGCGCCGATAATCAGCAGCAAACCCAACAACTTGGCGCCCGTGAACAGGTTGGCCATAAACTCGCCGATTTTTACGCCGAACAAATTAACGATGGTCAAAAAAATTGTGATGCCCACCGCCAAC
>JADZBJ010000459.1 GCA_020852155.1 Saprospiraceae bacterium
ATTGACCTAAAATTGCCTACTTTTTTGATCCAAAACCGCTGACCTAAACAGTTACTTTATGTTTAACTATGGTATAGGTTCCAAAAGTCATTGATGCTTTTTACCGGCGCAAGACAGGCGTGATTCTGACACAGGTAAATGAGCGTTTCGTGATGTTCACCAGCCGTTTTTCCTGCCAGTAAGGCAATGCGGTCATCCGGCTCCAGCGAAGCGGCAATGACATCATGCGGCTTGAGGTGCTTTTTTTGAATCATCAACGCCCACTCAATCGCGTGCGTGCCGACAATGGCAATTTCTGCGGATGGGGTTTCTTGCTGAAATGCAGCCAGCGCCCAACGGCCAAATGCCTGCGGAAATTTCCCTACTGAACCGCTGACAGCGGCAAACATGCGTTCAGCCCGCGCCGTCCAGTCTTCGCGCCAACACAATAGACCCAGGCGATACAAATTTTGCTGCATGGTGCTGTTGCCCGAAGGGGTGGCATTGTCATACAGGTCTTTCTTCCGCACGACAATATCGGTTTGATGTTGGCCGGTGTAAAAAAACAGTCCGGTTTCATCATCCGAATATTCCTGAATGACCCAATCTGTCAAGGTGCCCGCCCAAAGCAGGTATTCCGGGCTAAAATCGAGATTCCAGCATTCAATCAAGGCTTCAATCAGCCAGGCATAGTCATCAAGATAAGCATCGAATTGGCCCTTGCCGTTTTTCCAGACGTGGTACAACCTGACAGGACGCCCCGAAAGCGTATCAGCATCGGCCGGATGATGATGAAAATTCTCCTTGATAAATTTCAGGGTATTGAGGGCCATAAAGCGCCAGGCTTCATCGCCGCTACTGTGAAATGCCCTGGCGGCGGCCGTAACCATCAAGGCATTCCAGCCTAAAATGATTTTATCATCCAGTCCGGGCGGAATTCTGTTGCTGCGCGCTTCCAACAGCCTTCGATTGCCATCCATGATTCGCTGGGCCAATTGTGCTGCTGACAATTGATGGTAGCGGGCAAACGACTCATCCTCATGCGGGCGATGGAGAATATTGGTTTCCTCCCAGTTTCCGGTAGCGGTCACGCCATAGTAATCCGTAAAAAACTCGGCCTGATCACCCAGTATCTGTTCCATTTCGGCCTTTTGCCAGACATAATATTTACCTTCCACGCCTTCCGAATCGGCATCCAGCGCTGCATAAAAACCTCCGGCGGGGTGCATCATTTCCCGTTGTAACCAGTGATGAGTCTGGTGCATGGCGCGCAGGCATTCTTCCCGAAATGCAGGGTCGTCGTCGGCACTTTTCACAGCTTCCGAAAGCAACGACAGCAACAAGGCATTGTCGTACAGCATTTTTTCAAAGTGCGGAATCATCCATGCCCTGTCAGTGGCATACCTGGCCCAGCCGCCGCCGATCTGATCGTATATACCGCCGCGAATCATTTTCCGAATGGATAACCGGACATGCTCCAGCGCTTCGGGCCGACGAGCCGTTGACGCATGGTGCAAGAGCCAGTACAACGACATGGATGAGGGGAATTTTGGCGCACCGCCAAACCCGCCTTCCTGCCAGTCAAACTGTTCTTTCAGCCTTTCAAATATTTTTTCTGATAAAATTTCATGATCTTGATCGGGCGATAACACGTTGTTAATCATGGCATTATCGCTATTTTGAATGCGCTGCGACAATTTTTCAGCCTGATCCAGGGCTACATCGCGTTGTTGCTGCCATATTTGATTCAAATGAAGCAGCAGTTGCGACCAGGAAGGACGGCCATAAGCAGGCTGAGGCGGATAATAGGTACCTGCGTAAAAAGGTTTGCCATCTGGCGTCAGAAAACAGTTCAGGGGCCAGCCGCCACTACCTGTCATGATCTGGCAGGCATCCATGTAAATGGCATCAACATCTGGGCGCTCTTCGCGGTCAACTTTGATGCACATGAAATGCTCATTCATCAAATCGGCCGTGTCTTTATCTTCAAAAGACTCGCGTTCCATGACGTGACACCAGTGGCAGGTGCTGTAACCGATACTCACCAGAATCGGTTTATCCTCTCTTTTGGCCGCCTCGAATGCTTCTGGCCTCCACGCATACCAATGAACCGGATTGTGCGCGTGCTGTAAAAGATATGGCGAACTCTCTTGATGCAGTGGATTCATACGAACAAAAGTAAACTCACTGACGTGAGAATATGAATATGGGATGGTTTTTTCTTATTTTTTGTATTTTGCGGCCTTCAGGAACGAGATGGTGATCACTCGCTCCCTAATCCTGCATCTACCATGCGCAAGAACCGTCAGATCAACCTGATCATTATCCTTAGCTTTTGGCTGGTCATGCCTTTGTCTGGCATTGCCCAATCTGTTCAAAAATGGGGCAAGGTTAGTGAGGACGACTTGCAGATGACTACGTATGCGCCCGATCCCACTTGTACAGCCGTGGTGCTTCAGGATGTAGGTTCTATTGTTGTCAAAGACCTACGCGACCACTGGGGCGTCAATTTTGAACGCCATCGTCGCATCAAAATATTCGATCCGGTTAATTTTGATCCGGGGCAGTTGCTGATTTACTTCCGTTCAAACCAAAATCTGGAGAAGATAACCGGCGTTGACGTACAAATGTTCTACCCCGACGGGCGACGCATCAAAATCAGCGAAGACAATATTTTCACAGAGGCCATTAACCCAAACTGGTCGGCCAAAAAGATTTTCCTGCCCAACCTTCAGCCCGGTTGCATCGTTGAGTACCGCTACGAACTCCGTTCGGAAGACATCGTTACCCTGCATGATTGGAATTTTCAAACAGAAATACCAACACGCTGGAGTGAGGTGACGGTGATTACTCCCAATCTGCTGGAATACGCCAACCTCATCAATCGTCCCAGGGATTTCGATGTGCAGGAAGTGGAAACCACCAATGTCCTGGCCTCTGACGGCAATCGGGTTCCGGCCAAGTTGCAACGTTTCGGATTCGCCAACCTGCCAGCCCTGAACGAGGAGCCGTTCATGACCACCATCGAAGATTACAGGGCCAATATCGGTTTTCAACTCAGTACGATCAATTACACGGATCGGCCTATCGAACGCTATATGACCACCTGGTCAAACACGGCCTTTCAACTCGAAAACCACGAACGACTGGGCGTTCAATACCGGAAACATCAACGATTCGATCGGTTATGGAAAACGTTTGTGGATGAGGTCGGCCCGGTCAGCGACCGCAAACTGCTGCCTGAAATCGCGTTGCGCACGGTTAGCAAATACCTGAAATGGAATGGCCAATACCGCATCTTTACCGATGCCAGCCTCGATGATGCATACGACCGCCAAAGCGGCAGCAGCGCAGAATTAAACCTGGCCATGGTAGCGCTTTTACAACGCGCAGGCATAGATGCAGTGCCCGTATTGGTGAGCACGCGTAGCCACGGCAGCCTTCGTCCGCAGTATCCGTTTTACGAGCAATTCAACTCGATTGTCGCTTACGTCCGCCAACCCGGAGAAAGCGGTGTACTGCTTGACGCGACCGACCCTTACCAACCCGTCAACGAACTCCGCGACGAACATTACAACGGCGGCGGATGGCAGTTGGATAGCCGAAACCCGGAATGGTTAGTCATGCTCCCGCCCCTGATTGATGAAAACTGGCTGGGCAATATGGCCCTGAATGAAGACGGCTCCATGAGCGGCCATTTTTCCCTGAGTGTTGCCGGCCCTATCGCGGCTGATTGGCGTCTGGAACTGGATCATGGCACGCCCGACCAGGTGATGCGCAAGCGATTTGGCAGCCATCACACAGATTTAAGGTTCGATTCTATTGAAATTGAGGGGGAGAAAATGCTGGATCAATCGCTACATGCCAACGTTAAATGCCGCGTAAAAGGCGCTGCCGACCGCGTCAATTCTTTTATTTATTGCAAACCCGTACTGGACTTTTTTATGATGGAAAATCCGTTCAAAACATCCGAACGGCTGTTTCCTGTAAATTTTCCGTACTTTCACAGAGCCAATTACGTTCTCAATCTCGACCTACCACTGGGTTACCGCCTTGAAGAAGTGCCCGAAGCCGTCAAATTCCTCCTGCCCCGCGATGGCGGCAAACTGATTTTTTCGGTCACAGCTGTTTCTGAACGACGCGTACAACTCGTGCTAAAAATGGAATTGAGCCAACTTGACTTTATGCCCGAAGATTACGGGAGCCTTCGTCAATTTTTCGAGCTCATGATTGACAAAACGCAGACACAGTTAGTGTTGAAAAAATCCTGAGTCATGCCCTACACCAAGTTTTTAACCTTGTTCTGGCTTTTAGCCATAACGCCCCTCGTCGCACAAAATACCTCGTATAGTTGCGACCAGATTCCGCCGGCCTTGCTGCCTTTTGCGCATTCTGTTATCCGACAATCTGAAACGGTTTTAAAAATCAAAAACGACCGCACCATCGTCGAAGAGCAACGCTATGCCGTCACCATTCTCGACCCGATGGGCAAGCGTGAAAGCCGTCTTTCTATTTATGAAAATGAATTTCAGAAAATACGCCAGTTGAAAGGCAAAGTATTCGACGCCGGTGGTACGCTCCTTCGGGAAAGCCAAAAGTCGGATGTTAAAAGTTTCAGCGCATCCGACGTAGCCGAATACAGCGACGGGCACTGGGAAATCCTTGAAATGGATCACCACTCCTATCCTTACACCGTCGAATTTACCTCCCGAGTTGAGTATGATGATTTTTTCTGGGGCGACTCTTACCAGTTACAAAAACTGGGTCAATCTGTTGAAAAAGCGAGCATTCAACTTGTTGCGCCTGTCGGTTTTCAATTCAAATGGAAAGCGCTGAATACACAAGTGCAGGCTTTTCAGCATGAAGAAGACAAAAAGCACAGCTGGACATGGGAGTTCTCGGAATTGGGCGCTTTACCCAGCGAGCCTTTCACGCCGTATTTCAATGAAGAATTGGTACAACTGGCGATCATCCCTGAGCAAATTCGCATGGGCGAGTATCAGGGCGTAGCCTCAACCTGGCGCGATCTGGGTCGTTTCTTTTACGATATAAACACCAACCGGGATATTCTGTCGCCAGAAATGACGGCTACTATTCAGCAAATGACTGCCGGCAAAAGCGATGCAGAAAAGGTGGAAATTCTATACCGCTATTTGCAGCAAAACCACCGCTACATCAGCATTCAAATCGGCATTGGCGGCTGGCAAACGCTTCCGGCACAATTCGTCGAACAAAAAAAATACGGCGATTGCAAGGCCTTGAGCAATTACATGAAATCCATGCTCAAAGTCGCCGGTATCGAAGCATGGCAGGCGCTGGTGTACGCCGGTGAAAAAGGCGCGCCCTCGCTTTACAACGACATTCCATATCCGCGTTTTAATCACGTTATCCTTTACGTGCCCAAACAGGATATGTGGCTGGAATGCACCAGCACCAGCAACCCGACCGGCTATCTGGGCAGTTTCACTTCCGATCGCCGGGTTTTGCTGCTCACGCCCGATGGCGGCGTACTGCGCCAGACCCCGGGAATGACGGCTCAGGACAACGTGCGTTACAGCAATACCGACATCGTTTTGTACGAGCAAGGCAATGCAACCATTCAAAATCGGGTAAAAGCCCTCGGCGAGCCTCATGATGTGTATCGCGAATGGATTTCAAAAAAGAAACAACCTGAAATCGAGCGCGACTTTGTTGAACAGGCGCCTTTTGGCATCGGAAAAATCAACCGCCTGCAATTGACGGCCCAACCCAAACGCCCGGAAGCGGAAGCCCGTTATTCGGTCGAAACCAACAATTTCGCAACGCGTTCGGGAAAACGCATGTTCGTTCCGGTCAACAAAGCCAATCCGCTGCGCCGTACGTTGCCGGATGATGAGATGCGCCTGACACGCCTTAGCCTGCCGGATGCTTTCACGTGGCAAGACACCTTGCATTTCACCCTGCCAGCCGGTTTTGTGTTGGAAAATGCGCCACCTGCGCAGGAGATATTTGCTGACTTTGGCTCTTATCACCTCGAAGTTCAGGCCCTGTCAGAAAACAAGATACTGGCCATTCGAAATATAGAAATTCGCCCCGTTGATGTCGAAGCAAAGCGTTATCAGGAAGTGAGAAAATTTTACCAGGACATGGCCAAAGCAGATGCTTCCCAGTTTGTGCTGGTCAAACAAAATTGATTGATTTTCATGCGTATTATTTTAATCCCCGTCATCGCGGTGTTTTTTGCGACAAGCGCATTGGGGCAAGGTTTTCAACCCGTATTTCCAGGCTTAAACGGTCAGGTATTGTTAGACAGTCTTTTTAGCCGCTATTTGCCGCTGACCGTGCTGGACTATGGGATGGCCCGCGACACGCTTTTTTCCAAAGTACTGGCAGTTGACGACGATACACTGCGCTGTATCTATTCCGGCCACGCGCTTTATCTGGATCCAACGCAAGACCCAACACAATATGTGTACCTGAACGGCGGTATGTTAGGTATCAATACCGAACATGGATACCCGCAGAGTAAGGGGGCCGAATTTGGCAATGCCCGCAGCGATATGCACCACCTTTACCCGGCCAGAATTCCGGTGAACGAAGCCCGCGGCGACCGGCCTTTTGCCGAAATTCCGGACAACCAGACGGATAAGTGGTTCAGAAAAGCACAGGTTCAGACCGGCATACCCACGCAGTACATTGAACAATATTCCGAAGCCAACGAAACATATTTTGAACCTCGTGAAAAGGTCAAGGGCGATATGGCCCGTTCGATCTTTTATTTTTACACGATGTACCGTAATCAGGCCAACGCAGCCGACCCGAATTTTTTTGAGTTACAACGCGCCACCTTGTGCGCCTGGAATACGCAAGACCCTGCTGACTCTGCTGAATTGCGCAAAACCTGGCGCATTGCCCACTGGCAGGAAGGCAAACCCAATCCGTTTGTGCTCGATTGCACCCTGGCCAATCGCTGCTGGTGCCCTGAAACACCGCCCAACTGCTCCGTCGGCGTAACGACGCCTGCACCGGAGCGCTTCAGCCTGCATTTGCAACTCAATCCGCAACCGGCAACTGGCCAAACCCGACTGGCGGGTTCGCTGCCTTTCGAGGGCAGCCTGCATGGCACGCTGCGCAACAGCCTGGGGCAAAACCTGGCTGAATTTTCAGCCGAACATGCCAGCGCCGGGGCAATTTCATTGCCTATTGACCTGACTGCACTGGAGCAACAGCACACCGTTCTTTTTCTTGAAATAACATTGCGCAACGCGCAGCAAACCCTGCACCAGGTACTGCCGTTGTTGTTGTCGCGATAGTTCATGGATGAGGCTGTCTCATCATTGGCGAAATCCGACAAATTAGGCTAACCGCTAATGCCATTAAAAACGCTAAGTTTTTGATTTTCAAAATTTTGCGTTTTTAGAGTGTGTTCGGGAATTGGATTCTGGCCTGCTCTCGAAAAATTTAATTCTGCTCAGCGTTAAAATTTTCGCCTTAGAACCCGACTAAGACTGCAAATTTTGCCTTGATCAAAATCAAATTTTCCCTCGTTCGGCACAAACCCAATTCCCGAACACACTCTTAGCGGCATTAGCGGTTTTTCATTAAATACCAATAATTTTATTGATTAACGCCTGATCCACTTCGGCTCCGGCGAAATCGTCGAAGGCCCGTTCGGTGACTTTGATGATGTGCTTTTGAATAAACGGTGCGCCTTCGCGCGCGCCCTGTTCGCTGTCCTTGATACAGCATTCCCATTCCAGCACAGCCCAACCTTTGTAATCGTATTGCGCCAGTTTGGAAAAAATGCTGGCAAAATCCACCTGCCCGTCGCCGGGTGAGCGGAAGCGTCCGGGTCGGTCGGCCCAGGATTGAAACCCGCCATAAACACCGCTTTTGCCTGTAGGGTTAAATTCGGCGTCTTTAACGTGGAACATCCGAATACGCTCGTGGTAAAAATCAATGTACTGGCGATAGTCTAATTGCTGCAATACGAAGTGCGACGGATCGTACAGGATGCAGCAGCGCGGGTGATGGCCGGTTTCAGCCCAGAAACGCTCGAAAGTAACGCCGTCGTGAAGGTCTTCGCCGGGGTGGATTTCGTAGCAAAGGTCAACGCCTGCTTCGTCGAAGGCATCCAGGATGGGTTTCCAGCGGCGCGCCAGTTCTTTGAATCCGGCTTCGACCAGTCCGGCGGGGCGCTGCGGCCAAGGGTAAACGGTATGCCACAGCAATGCACCCGAAAAGGTCGCATGTGCATCCAGTCCGAGGTTTTGGCTGGCTTTGGCCGCGTTTTTCAGGGTTTGTACGGCCCATTCGGTACGCGCTGCCGGATTACCCCGAAGGTGTTCGGGCGCAAAGCCGTCGAACATGAGGTCGTAGGCCGGGTGAACGGCCACCAATTGTCCTTGCAGGTGAGTGCTTAATTCACTGATCTGAACCCCGCAGGCCTCGATGCGGCCACGCAGGTCGTCGCAATAGGTTTTACTTTGTGCTGCCAGTTCGAGGTCAATCAGACGGGCATCCCAGGTAGGGATTTGTACGCCTTTGTAACCTAAATCAGCCGCCCAGCGGCAAATGCTTTCCAATTGGTTGAATGGTGCGTTGTCGCCCATGAACTGGGCCAGAAAGATCGCAGGGCCTTTGATAGTGGTCATAAATACGAGACGAGGTGTGCGGGTAAGCGGGGCGGGGCAAATATAGATCAGGATTTACTGGATTACAGGATTTACATACGGGATAGAAGGGATCGTGCAAAGAGGTTGTTTTCAGGAAATACAAATACATTTTTTTACAGAAATGCGTAAAAACTTAGGCTGAAGGTGGAAGGCAGAAGGTGGAGGGCGTTTTCTAACAAAAGGATCGTCATTTTTGATGAAAAAACCTTCTACCCTCCACCTTTTACCTTCGGCCTAAGTTTTTACAGAAATGCATAAAAACGTCCTCAAACTACTCTGGCGGCGCTAATTGCTTAGCTCCGCCAGAAAAATCCAGTGTATTAACAAACTTCTTTTATCGCTGCAGTACAACCTTTTGGGTTATCAATTTTTCATGGGTACGCACCTGAAGCAGGTACACGCCATTGGGCAAATGCCCCATATCCAGGTCGTAGTATTGTTCCGGGCCATCCATTTTTATCGTCATGATTTGCTTGCCGGCGAGGTCAGTCAACTTCAGCATGTTCATCCTGTTTTCACCTTTGATCTGGATGTTTAACAGGCCGGCAGTCGGGTTAGGCGACACGTTGAGCACGTCTGGCGTTGCCGCTTCAACATCTTCAAGGTCAGTGGCGCCAATATCCTTGACCAGAATACCCAGATCGCCAGTGGCATTTTCATAACCATCTATCAGAACATAATAGGTCTGTCCGGGTACAAGACCAATGGCATTGATCACACTGGTATAACCGCTACAGTTATTGCCGTCGTCATTTGCCGCAACAATTGCGAATGTGCTTATATCGTTGCAATTGCTTGCCGTATAAATGGCCATTTGAGTATCGAAATTGGCCAGACCGCATGTACTGACCCTGGCCTTGCCGGAGGCGGGCGCTATAAACTTGAACCAGATGGTATGCGCGGCACGCGGCCCCTGCTCTGTATCACACCAAAGGAAGTTACAATCGCCAGCCGGAGGTATAGCCGGCTCATGATAGTCGGACGCTGAAGCGCTGACATTGGAAAAACCGTTTTGTACCTGACCGTTCACCGGAAGTTCAACGGCGCCACAGGGATGGTCCATCGCAGGAATGCGGGTTATTTCCAGGTCAAGTAAATAAGTGCCGGATGTGCCTGCAAAGGCAGATTGCACATAAAACCAGATTGCACCGTTGCGAATAAAAAATTCGCCACCAGGCGTACCCATTTGGTTTTCGAAAGGCTGACTCCATGGGATAACGTTGTCCGTAAATCGCCAGATACAGTCGTTGGTATAAGTGATGCCATTACTGTTGTCTCCTGTGTCGTACATCCGGCCTTTTAACCGGTAAATAAAGTTGTTGTCGTAAGGAAAATCAAGGCGATAATAATCCACGTCATCGGTTACATGGTTGTTAGAGCCGGTGGTATGGACGATGGCCGTATTTCCCTGAAAAACCAGGGGCAGCGAGTAGGCTTGCGCCGTGGTATTATTCGGTTCGTACACATCGGGTGAAGGCGGTACGGGCAAAATTGTTAGATAATCTACTGCCGGATAGGTGCCCTGAATATTCACCATTTTATTGATCGAATTATCCCAAAAGATCAATTTATAGGTTCCGGGCGGCACATTGATGCCATTGGGCAGATCAAATTGAATTGACACATTCGGGTTAACAAGGAAGGATGGG
>JADZBJ010000460.1 GCA_020852155.1 Saprospiraceae bacterium
GCTTCTGCCTCCTCTGTAAAATACGAAGGACTTTCAATCTTTGACTTTTTCATCGCGCAAAAAAATGTTTTGCGATTGACACATACAAATGATTTGCAGTGTCTGACACAGAAATCTGAACACTCCCGGCACTGGCGCGCCGATTCAGTACAAATACCAACTATTTTTCAAACGCGAGCGTCAGCGAGCATTCAAACAATATCAAACGGCGCGTCAGCGCCCTCAAACAACATCAAACAACTTCAAACAATATCTAACCACATCAAACGGCGCGTCAGCGCCTTCAAACAACTTCAAACAATATCAAACGGCGCGCCAGCGCCTTCAAACAATATCAAACAATATCTAACTATTTCAAACCACGCGCTAGCGCCATAAAAAAAGTGCCCGCTTCGGTCATCTGGCGCTCCATGGTATTAAAATCTACCCGAATGAGGCCGAAGCGAAAGGTCGGACCCAGATGCCATTCAAAATTATCCCAGGCGCTCCAGTGAATGTACCCTTTCAGGTCAACACCATCGGCCATAGCAGACTGGCATACGCTGAGGTAGTCTTTGATGGATTGTATTCGAGCCTGGGCATCGTCTGTGCAGATGCCGTTCTCAGTAATGATGACAGGTTTCTGATATTTTCTGGAAAAATAGCGCAGCACAACACCGAGTCCTTCGGGTTTATAGCCCCACATGCGGTCGGTTGGAATGCCACGGGCTTTCAGTTTTGCACGACCTGATTCGCTTTGGGCATCTACCGGAAACGGATCAAAAATCATGTAGGCATAATAACTTAAACCCCAAAAATCGCAACGGCGAAAAGGCCGGGCAGCGCGCTCCATGAACCACCAGCGCACAAATCTGGCCACCAAATGCCCCGCGAAACTAACGCCTTGAAAAAAGCCGGTATTCAGTGAAATACCGATGGGCGCATCTGACTTTTGCCGAATCAGGTCAAATGCCTTGTCGTGGGCGCGCCCCATGTTGTCGAGTACGCGATTCGCCCTGAAATACTGTCCTTTTTGCCGTGGCGGGAAATTTCCCAGCATGAAGGCATTCATGGCATAGACATTTGGCTCGTTGAAAGTATTCCAGTAACGGGCGTATTCACCAAAATGCTGGATACACTGTTCCGCATAATTCAGGAAAAAGGGAATCTTATCGGCATTGGTCCATCCACCACGCGCCTCAAACCAGTTCGGATGAGCGACGTGATGCACCACAAACATCAGGTGAACGCCCTCAGCCCTGAGCAAGTCGAAAAACTGACGATATTCCGCTACAACATCCACCTGAAAGGGTGCAAGCGGTTCGGGCTGCAAGCGACTCCAGTCCACTCCGCACCGATAAATACTGACGCCAAGTTGCTTGATTAAAGCGGCATCTTCGGCACGGCGTTTTTCATGGTCGGTCGTACGCTCAAAAACATATCCATCCGTCGCAACCAGTCCGCGCCACGGATGGTCAGCGGCCGTTTCAACCTGAGCAGCAGCGGTGCTGACGCCCCAAAAAAAACCGGGTGGAAACATAGGATGGGATTTGAATTAGAAGGAATTATGAGTTAGGAGTTATGAGTTTTTTCACCGTAACAGGTTGATGAAAAAACTCATAACTCATAACTCATAACTCTCCACAACTCTCTTCTTCGCCGAATATTTCTTTCAACTTTTCACCCAATTGTTCGCCACGCAGGTTGCGGGCGATGATGCGCCCTTCACGGTCGAGCAAGAGTGTTTGAGGGATAGAAGTAATAGAGTACAGCGCTGCGTGGCTGCTTTGCCATCCTTTCAGGTCGCTGATATGGTGCCACGGAAGACCATCCTGTTTGATGGCATTTCTCCAGGCGTTGATTTCGCGGTCGAGGCTAACGCCGAGGATGTCAAAACCTTTGTCTTTGTATTTTTGATAATTAGCCACCACGTTGGGGTTTTCTTTACGGCAGGGCCCGCACCAGCTGGCCCAGAAGTCAACCATCACAACTTTGCCACGCAATTTTGACAAGGCATAACGATTGCTATCGGGGGTCATGCCTTCCAGTTCGGGCGCTTCACCGCCAATCAGTGAAACCTGTGCGCGGCTGATATCGGCTTTCAGGCGAGGAATTTCACCCCAGTTATCATTGCCGTACATTTCAAAATACTTTTTGGCATAATCCGGGTAAAGCGGGTGGCTCATAGCCTGGAATGCGCTGATCAGGCCACCCATAGCCATACGGCGCGCTTTGCTGCCTTCAGGGAAGCGCTTGAGCATGGTTTCGGCATATTGCAGAATTTTGTCGCGGCTAAGGTTGGTATTCATCATGGCACGCGCATAGTTATCAAATGCATCAGCCACGTAAGGAATAGTCTCATACACCGGATTACTAAAGTCGGCCTGATCGAAATAGGCGCGACCAATGAAATCCTGAACGCTCTCGTAACCGTTTTGCGCAGCATATTCAGCAGGCAACATCAAGGCTGCTGTGCGCCACAACAATGGGTTGGCAGATTTCAGTGAATCCAGCAAGTCTGTTTTGCGCTGGTTAAATTTTTGAGCCTGCTTGATGGCATCACCTTTGCCTTGTGAGGAGGACACCGCCAGGCGAATGACATCCGTTTCAGTCTGGAAGGAGGCGATGCGTTTGCGCAGTTGTTCCCACTGTTTGTTAGCAGGCGAATTGACCGTCCGGGCTTTGTCAAAAAAGATAAAACTGCCCCAAACCATCACTTCTTTTTCCTGACCAACAATGACACGGGTCAGTTGGCTTTCGCTAGGCCCCAGTGCAATGAAACGAGGGGCAGATGCAACAGTATTAAACACGTAGGCACTATCAGGCAAGCGGCGAACAGCCCTTCCGATGTACTTATTGGCCAGTCCGCAGGGTTCATAAACGCTGAAACTGTCCACATTGGCCGGTATACCAGGCATGCGAACGACCACACTGATTTTTTCACCGGGTTTGACGGTAGCGGCTTGCGACCATACAGCAGCGATCGCCAACAAGCATGTTAATGCCGTAAGGAGTAATTTTTTCATATTAAATCTGATCAATTTTCAGTAAAAAATAGCGCATGGCGCTTTTGCGGCTGCAAAATTACCGATTTCAACGCAAGAAACCGGCCGGGAGGTTTTCATTAGGAAACTGTTTTATTCCCTGAGAGGTGTGATTTTGAAAATCTTTCGAATGGATTTTGTGATTTTCAATGATTTATAAGCACTAAACAAGCAAAATGATACCGGATTGCCTGTGGTACGTTTTTGTCGAAACTGGTGTTTTACCGGTACATTCTTGTCGAAACTGGTGTTTCGACAGCACTTTATTGTATCAATTCTTCCAGTCTTACCCTGAAAACATGTTGCGGTGTTTTCGCATACAGGCTTTGATACAATTCCAGGGCGCGTTGGTGATGGACTTCTGCATCATCAGCCACGCGGCGCAATTCGAAATGAACTGCGGCTTCTTCACGGTCGTTGCGCGCCATTAATAGCAGTTGTTGTAACTGCCTCAATGCATCCAGTTGGTTCCCCTCCGAAATGGCCACTTGTGCCCTCAGGATATTGGCGCCAAAAGTAAGGTCGGCGTTACCCAGCGCCAGCGCAATGTCGCGGCCTTCTTCGAGTAACTGGCGGGCCACATGATGCTCGCCCATCAGGACATGAACAATACCTTTTTCGATGAGGGAATATCCCAGCACGAGCCGATTGCCCATTTCGCGGGCGTATTCGATGGCTTCGTTGTAGTAACTGATGCTGCGCCCGAAATTTTTCTTGTACAGCCACGTATCGCCCAGCGTGTTGAGGGCTTTGGCGATGCCTTTTTTATAATTGAGTTCGCGGCTTAATTGCAGCGTTTGTTCCAGGTAATGAATGGCCTGATCGAACTCGCCAATGACCGATAATAAATCGCCGATCAATCCGCCGGCAATGGCCAGCCCTTGTTTGTCGCCCAGTTCTTGCACCAGGGCGAGGTCGCGCTCATAGTTTTGCATAGCGCGGTTGTAATCGCCCTTGCGTTCCCAAACCGAACCGATGGAGCCGATACAAATGGTCATCATCAGTTTGTTGCCGAGTTCTTCGCTCAGGGTCAGGCCTTTTTCCAGACACAACAGCGCGGAGTCGAGCGAGCCTTTTTCCAGGTGGATGATGCCAAGGTTGGTGTACAACGAGGTCAGCCCTTGTTTGTCGCCTACATTTCTGGAAATGTCCAGTTGTTCTTCCAGCCATCGGATGCCTTCGTCGTAGTGGCCCTGATTCATGAAAATGAGGCCGAGATTCGCCACAATGGCTGCATTTTCAGCGTCGCGTTGTAAGCCGCGGTTGATTTCAATGGCGCGGGCGAACCAGCTTTTGGCTGCTTCGTAACCACCCTGCCGGAAAAAGAAAGTACCGAGGTTGCCGTAGGTTTTGGCCAGCCCCACCCGATCGTCTGCGTGTTCGAAGGCGTTGGCCGCCACGTCGAGGTATTGTTTGGCTTCCGGGTAATTACCGCGCAAAAGGAGCAAGTAACCCAAACGGCGGTTGCTTCGGCCAATCAGGTACCAGTCATTCAGTTTCTGAGCGCGTTCCATCGCCTGCCGGTAGTTGGCTTCGCTTTCGGCCCATTGCCCGGTCAGTTCCTGAACAGCGCCTTTTCTCAGGATGAGTTTGATGATTTTTTTTGATTTTTTGCCTTTGGCCTCTTGTTCCAGGTAGTAGGTAATCAGTTTATCATAAAACTGAAGCGCCTGCCTGTTTTGAAAGTTGCGTTGTGCGTAACGTGCCGCTTTTTCCAGAAAAAGATTGCGTTTGCGCTCGTTTTCGGCCTCTTCGTAGTGGAATGCCAGGTCAACAAAACGCTCTTCATTACCGGAATATAATTTTTCGATGGCCTCGCCGATCAGTTGGTGAAGTTCACGCAGGCGGGTGCGCAATTGCATATCATAAGCGGCCTCGCGCAGGAGCGAATGGCGGAAAATGTACCGAAGTTCATTCATGGCATGCCAGATTTGCCAGCGTTCGGCTGTTTGAATCTGTTCGCGCAGCACCATTTCAAGATCGCCGTTTTTGCGCACAAAATCCTCCTGGCGCGACATGACGGCGCTCAATACCGGCAATTCAAACTCGCGACCGATCACAGCAGCGGCTTTGACTGTTTCCTTGACCAGGCCGCTAAGGCGGTCAATACGGGCCATCATGATTTGCTTGACAGAGTCCGTGATCTGAATATCCTGGTTTTTGAGTTTCAGGATACCGTCTGTTTCAATCAGCAAATCAGCCTCGCGGAAGTACTCCGCCATTTGTTCCACATAAAACGGATTACCCTGCGTCATGCGCTGCATGAGTTCGAGCAATTCAGGATGCAAACGGCCACCCAATCGGGCCTCTGCGATAGCCAACAAATCGGTTGTTTGCAGGAAGTTGAGGTCAACTTCCATGAAAGGCGTGTTGGTTTCCTGCAACAGCCCTGTGCGGAACACATGCGTTTTGGAGCCGTCGTCTTCGTAGCGACTGGTCACCACAAAAAAGATAGGATACGCTTGTGCGCGCCGGATGAACTGCGCCAAAAACTCGCGGCTCATGTCGTCGTACCAATGCGCATCTTCGATTTCAATCACCAAAGGTTGCAGGATGGCTTCGCCAATAAACAGGTTGGCCATAGCCGACAGCGCATTCTGATAGCGGCCGCGCGCATCCAGTTGTTCCCACAACGAACCGTGTATCGTGATACCGACCATAGCGGCAAGCACACTTTGCGTACGGCTGATTTCCCGCCGTACGGCCTCCGCTTCGGGGTGCGTGCTTTCGCTTAGTTCGTGCAGCAGTTCATTAAAATGCTGTTCAAACAGGTTGGCATTTTTTTCAGGGGTATTTTCAGAACTCTGATCGAAGTAGTTTTTAAGGAAATAGATGAAGGGGTTGAATGATTTTTTCAGGATTTGGTCGCTCTGGCAAGTAAACCAGCTCACCGAGCCCATTTCCCTGACCATACGGCGCAGTTCGAAACTGATACGGCTTTTACCGATACCGGCTTCGCCGAAAATGTAGGCTACACCAGCAAAACGGCCTTCGCGGAGCGGCGCAGCAAAATTGCTCAACTCAGTTAATTCCTCTTGTCGGCCAATATAATCGCCGGAAAAATTGGACCGACCGGCCAGGTTTCGGCCCGTGAGTATGTAGGTCGGCAACGCTTTTTCGAAACCTTTGTAGTGCCCTTCGCCGCGATACGTGAATTTGAAATTCCGGTTTCTGGACACGTTCTCGTCCGTCATGACCTCACCCCAACCAGCCTGCGCCATCAGTCGCGCGCCCAGGTTGACACGCGCGCCAACTGCGGCATACTGACTGCGTTGCAGACCACCGATAACGCCAGTAAAGGCTTCTCCCGATGCCAGCCCGACGCGATAACGAGCGCCGGTGATGGTTTCAAGGTGTTGTAGTTCCTCCTGCACAGCTGTGACGTATTCCAGTGCACGCTCGATATTGCTTTCAAAAGCGACCGGCGCGCCAAACAGGCAAAACATCACGCCACCTTTGTCACCGAAGTCAATTTCTTTGAAATATCCGCCAAAACTCAGGCTTTGATCCAGAATTACGGTAGAAAACTGATGTAATGCTTCATGCGTTTCAACGCCGCTAAAGGAAATAAAAACGGCTACGACATTTCGGAATTCGCCGATTTGCTGATAATCCAGTACTTCGGCGGGCAAGAAGGTTTCTGAAATAGCCCTGGCTTCAGCAAAATTGGCTTCTGTTGTTTTTTTGCGTGATTTCCGAGGTATTTTCAGCGGGTACTTGCTCAAGAATTCGTCCGTCGGACTGAGGTGGAAAAATCCGTCTTCCAATCGGCGGCATTCCAGTAAATTTTCCGGGAAAAGGTTGAGGAAACGCTGGTCACTGACGACCTGAAGGCTAGCTGCCCTCACCTGAGCCTGTGCGCATCCATCAATTGGCAACCCTCTAAAATAATAGGCCTTGCGTTGTTCGCCGACAATGCCCCATTCGACATCGCCTTCCGAAACGCCTATTTTAATACCGATATCATGTTTGGCCAGCAGAGAGTTCGGGCGGGCACGATCACTTTCGAAATGATGCAGCGCCATCAGGGCAGTCCGAAAAACATCAATGCCGAGTTGTTCGGGATGATGATCTTTTGCCGGAAAAATGGCCGTAAAACTGTCGCCTGCGAAGTAGGGTATAAATCCGCCCTGATCGTACACCAACTGTACGATAGGGCCAAAAATCTGATTCAACGCCACCGACAAGGCTTCGGCGCCCTCGGCGCCGCCTTGTTGCATAAGCGATTCTGTCAGCCGGGTGAATCCGCTGAGATCGGCAAACATGGTACAAGCCTTCAGGTGGCCTTGTAGCTTGCCATTTTCGTAATTATCTTGAATAAATTGCGGGAGAAACTGCCTCAACGTGTGTCAATCTGGATTTCGAGCGGTGAAGATAGCAGTGTTAGGAAGAAAGTCGAACTTTTCAGACCTTTGCGGCCGAAAAAACTACGCGTGAAAGCCAATCGCTTTCACAGCACACAGGTTCATGACGCAAGCCATTCTATTACTCGAAGACGGTACCGTTTTTCGAGGTCTCGCCGCCGGCAAAATCGGCACCACCACAGGGGAAATTTGTTTCAACACAGGTATGACCGGGTATCAGGAAATTTTTACCGACCCATCCTACACCGGACAAGTCCTCGTCGCAACGAATGTACACATCGGCAACTACGGTATTAAAAACACCGAAGTGGAAAGTGACAGCATCAAGATTGCCGGTTTTGTTTGTCGCAATTTTAATGAATTATTCAGCCGCCAATTAGCCGACCAAAGTATTCAGGCTTACTTTGAAGCCGAAGGGCTGGTGGCTATTCACGGCGTGGATACACGGGCAATTGTCCAGCACATCCGCGAACGCGGCGCTATGAACTGTATTATTTCTTCTGAAACCGACGATATCGAGGCGCTCAAAAAGCAGTTGGCAGCAACGCCGGGTATGGCCGGGCTGGAACTGAGCAGCATCGTGACGACGCCTGAACCCTACATGATCGGCCGTGAAGATGCGCGTTTCAGGGTAGCCGTCATGGATTTTGGCGTGAAGAAAAATATCCTGCGCTGTTTTGATGACCGCGATTGTTTACTGAAAGTTTTTCCGGCCAAAACGCCGTTTTCAGAAGTCAGCGCCTGGAATCCCAACGGGTTTTTCCTGTCAAACGGCCCCGGCGATCCGGCTTCCATGCCTTATGCCGTCGAACTGGCCCGCCAAATGCTCGATACCGGAAAGCCCTTGTTTGGCATTTGCCTGGGGCAACAAATTCTGGCTCAGGCCGCAGGTTTGCCAACTTATAAATTGCACCACGGTCACCGAGGCATCAACCATCCGGTCAAGAACCTGCTGACCGGCCGCGGCGAAATCACGAGCCAGAACCACGGATTTGGCGTGCTGGAAGAAGCCGTTTATGATTCGCCTTCGATTGTTGAAGCAACGCATATCAACCTGAATGACCAGACTGTTGAAGGCATCCGACTGAAAAACGCTCCGGCCTTTTCGGTTCAGTATCACCCCGAAGCCAGTCCCGGCCCACACGACGCCCGTTATTTGTTCGATGATTTTATCGGAATGATGTCCTGAAACCATAGCCATGTTATCCTTATTTCGTTCCAGCCGTTTCACCGTCGCATTTTTAATTGCGCTCTACCTTTTGCTGACGCATGCGACGGCCTTATTCGGGCTGGCCATGCCGGATGCAACAGAAACCAGCAAAGGCAGCACCATGCTGTATCGCGCGTTGTTTGGCCATATTGAACAGCCTTTTTACAGCGCATTAGCCGCCTATATGCTGGTGTTCATCCAGGCAATCATGGTGAATATTCTGGCGGACCGTTATCGTTTGCTCGGCGAACGCAACTGGCTGCCGGGCATGGCTTATGCACTGGTCGCGTCATCGTTGCCGGAGTTTTTGTTTCTAAGTCCGGCGCTGGTAGCGGCTACTTTTATTACGATTTCATTGATGCGTATTTTCAGTGCCTATAAGTTGCCCAAAGCGGCGGCGGCACTGTTTGATGCAGGCTTCTGGATTGTTGCTGCCAGTTTGTTCTATCCTCCGGCGGCATGGCTGATTCCGGCGGCTTATATTGGTTTGAGTATCGTACGTTCGTTCAAAGCCGGCGAGCAGATACTTTTCCTGATTGGGTTAATTGTCCCCTACTTTTTGGCATGGGTGGTTTGTTTTTGGCTGGATTTGGGCAGCGTATTCAGGGCTGAACAATGGAACGGACTATGGGGCTTTTATCATTTTTCGCCCGATTTATCCGGTACAACCTTGTATAAATGGGGCATTCTGGCGGTGTTGTTGTTGATTGTTTTGTTCAATTTTGCAGGCATTTCAGGTCGAAAAAGTATTGATTTGCAAAAATTTAATGCCGTATTCAATGCGTTTTTGGTCATGGGCTTTCTGTCTGTATTTTTTCAGAACGACCCATCCCGCACGCATTTTCAACTGATTAATGCGCCCGTCGGTATTTTTCTGGCCTTGTCGTTGTTCGGTATGCGCAACCGGGGATTGGCCGAAGCCTTTCACTTCATTATTTTGCTGGTCATTCTGGCAGTACAACTAAGCTGCCTGAGTTAGCGTATGCTCATTCATTTTGAATATCACGAAAAACAGTACTCCGCTGATTTATCCGGCGGACATGATCTGTCCATGCGCTTGCGCGAGGGCTTGGAAAATGCCAACTGCTTTTGGGCGCCGCCAGTTCAGTACGAAGCCGTCAGGGCCGGCGAATTTGTCGGCAGCACGGCCGAAGGCGGGCCGGTGAATTTTTTCAATGTTCGCTTTAATCCTCACGGTAACGGCACGCACACCGAGTGCGTAGGGCATATTGCAAAAGAGCGTTTTGTACTGCCGGAATGCCTGCGGCAAACGCATTTTCTGGCTAAATTGGTGAGCGTTTACCCTCAAAAAATGGAAGATGGCGACAGGGTTATTCTGCGCGAACAATTAGAAGCACTGCTTTCGCCCGGCGAATGTCAGGCTCTGATTATCCGAACGTTGCCGAATGACGATCTTAAACAAACCCGACAATATTCAGGAGCCAATCCGCCTTATTTACATGCCGACGCTGCCGCCTGGATGGTTGAATGCGGCATCGAACATTTGTTGCTGGATTTACCTTCTGTTGATCGGGAAGAAGACGGCGGGGCGCTGGCTGCGCATCGCGCATTTTGGCAATACCCGCATGCCGTACGTCGGCAGGCTACGATTACCGAACTGATTTATGCGCCCGACCATGTGAAAGACGGTTTGTACCTGCTCAACCTGCAAACTGCCTCGTTTGATCTGGATGCCAGCCCTTCCAAACCGGTTATATATCCGCTTCTGCCTCGATAAACTTGCTGTATGAAAGTTCTTATCATCGAAGACGAAATTCCTGCCGCCCGCCAGTTGATCAAACTGCTGAATGCCGCTCGCCCGACATGGCAAATTGCTGACACCCTCGATTCGGTTCAGGGCGCTATTCGCTGGCTTGGTGAAGCCCCGCCGCCTGACCTGATTTTTATGGATATTCAACTGGCCGACGGCGTCAGTTTTGATATTTTCAAGTCGGTCGAGGTCAAATCGCCCGTTATTTTTAGTACCGCATACGACCAGTACGCCATTCAGGCATTTCGCGTCAATGCAATGGATTATCTGTTAAAACCCGTTGATCCTGAACTGCTGGACATAGCCCTTGAAAAAATTGAAAAACGCCAGATTTCACCAGCGTCGGCACAAATGGAAGCGCTGATGAAATACTTAGGCAAAAGCGCTTTTAAAGATCGTTTTTTGGTGAAAACAGGCCAGACACTTACGCAACTCAGCGTTTCGGATATTGCCTTCTTTCACTCGTCAGACGGGCTGACGCAGGCCTGGGTTTTTTCCGGGAAAAAATACTTTATCGAACACCCGCTGGATGAACTGGAGGCTATGCTTGACCCGAATGAATATTTCCGTGTCAGTCGGAAGTTGCTGGTGCGCTCGAATGCCATTAAGAAAATTCACCTGCACCTGAATAGCCGCCTGAAACTCGAACTTCAACCTGAAATGCCCGAAGAATGCTTTGTCAGCCGCGAACGGGTGGCCGATTTCAAGGCGTGGTTAGGAGGATGATTGGATTGGTTCGATTAAGTCCGATTGATTCGATTATTTCGATTGTGGGGGCTGATAACGGACATTTTTCATTTGTGCGTCTGAATGGTCGTGATGCCAAACTCTTTTAAATATTCTTTTAAAGGGCCTAAACCCACCTGTTTGCGGCGTTCATCTACGTATTGAATATCTTCAACGGGGTATAATTCCAGGTTATATGCCCAAAAACCAACAGCGCCATGTACCAACCAGGGTACATGGCGCTGTCACTTACAATCACCACACGAGGTGGTTTATTTCCTTATAAAATACACAGCGAGAACGATCAGGGCGAAACCCACAAAATGGTTCCACTTGAGCGGTTCGTTTTTGAAAAAAACGAGGGTAAACACCGTGAAAACAAGCAGTGTAATCACTTCCTGAATCACTTTTAACTGCACCAGCGTAAACGGACCGCCATTGCCCTGAAAACCCAGTTTGTTGGCGGGCACCATCAGGCAATATTCGAGAAACGCAATGAGCCAACTGGCGATAACCAACCCCCACAAGCCTGTTTTTTGAAAAAACGGCAGGTGTTGAAATTTCAGGTGACCATACCAGGCAAATGTCATGAAAACATTCGACAAGACCAGCAGCGCGATCGTATAAACTCCCTGCATTGACACGGCAATTACAGCTTCGCTTTTACCTCGTTGATGGTGTACGATTCAACCACGTCACCGGGTTTGATGTCGTTGAAGTTTTTGATCGTCAAGCCGCATTCAAGGCCAGTTTTGACCTCTTTTGCGTCTTCCTTAAAGCGTTTGAGCGAAGCCAGTTCGGCGTGTTGGTTGGCATTGGCCGGATAGACCACGATACCGTCGCGCACCACACGGATGTAGTGGTTACGGCTGATTTTACCTTCCTGAACGATACAACCTGCCACGGTGCCGACTTTCGAGATTTTGTACACCTCGCGGATTTCCACCTGACCCATGATTTCTTCTTCCTTGGTCGGCTCCAACATGCCCTCGATAGCCGCCTTGATTTCCTCGATGGCTTCGTAGATGATGGAGTACATTTTGATTTCGACCCCTTCGCGCTCTGCCAGTTTGCGGGCAGTGATAGAAGGACGAACCTGGAAGCCGATGATGATGGCGTCAGAAGCGGAAGCCAGCATGACGTCGGAGTCAACGATTTGACCGACAGCCTTGTGGATAACAGATACCTGTACTTTTTCGATAGAGAGTTTGATCAACGAATCGCTCAATGCCTCTACTGAACCGTCCACGTCGCCCTTAACGATGACTTTGAGCTCCTTGAAGGTACCCAATGCCAGACGACGACCGATTTCTTCGAGCGAAATACGCTTGTTGGCGCGTGTGGATTGTTCGCGGATAATCTGTGCGCGCTTGGAGGCGATTTCCTTGGCTTCGGCGTCGGAAGCGGCCTCTTTGATTTTTTCACCGGCTTGTGGTGCGCCCGGAAGACCGAGTACCATCACCGGTTGAGCCGGACCTGCGCTTTTTACCTTTTTACCGAGTTCGTTGAACAAGGCTTTGACACGACCTGCGTGTTCGCCGGCAATGATCGGGTCGCCGATATTGATCGTACCGTTTTCGATCAGGACTTTGGACACATAGCCCAGGCCTTTTTCGAGCGATGCTTCGAGTACAGTACCGACGGCGCGGCGTTTCGGGTTTGCTTTGAGTTCGAGTAATTCGGCCTCCAGCAATACCTTTTCAAGCAATTTATCAATATTCAGACCTTTTTTGGCTGAAATATCCTGGCTTTGATATTTACCGCCCCATTCCTCGACGAGGATGTTCATTTGGGCGAGTTCGTTTTTGATACGTTCCGGGTCGGCGCCTGCCTTATCAATTTTGTTGATCGCGAATACGATCGGAACACCCGCTGCCTGCGCGTGGCTGATCGCCTCGCGGGTTTGCGGCATGATGTTGTCGTCGGCAGCGATCACGATGATGGCAATGTCCGTCACCTTGGCGCCACGTGCACGCATGGCCGTAAAGGCTTCGTGACCCGGCGTATCGAGGAAGGTGATTTTGTCAACTTTATTGGGCGCTTCCACCTCGTATGCACCGATGTGCTGTGTGATACCGCCGGCTTCGCCTGCGGCTACATTGGCGCTACGGATATGGTCGAGCAGCGACGTTTTACCGTGGTCAACGTGACCCATGACGGTAACAATCGGCTGGCGAGGTGTCAGGTCGGCGGGATCATCGGCCTCTTCTTCGACCACTTCCAGTTGTTCTTCGGCAGAAATGAATTTCACTTCATAGCCAAATTCAGAAGCCACGACTTCGATGATTTCGGCATCCATGCGCTGGTTGATGGAGACGAATATGCCCAGCGTCATGCAAGCCTTGATAATGTCTGAAGGCTTGACGTTCATCAGCGATGCCAGATCGGATACCGCGATGAACTCTGTAACTTGTAATATTTTGTCGCTGTCGCTTTGCGCTTGTTCGGCCATTTCGGCGCGTTCGCGCATGTTGTCGCGTTTGTCGCGGCGAATTTTTTGACGTTTGCGGCTTGCACTGGCGCCCATACGGGCCATGGTCTGACGGATTTGATCTTCGATCTGTTTTTGCGACACCTCTTTTGGAGCGTCAGCACGACCGCGACCTTTTTTCTCGCCCTGATTATTGACCATCTGGTTTTGGAGCGACTCGGCCGTCACGGGCTGAGAGCTCACTACCTTGCGCTTGCGCTTATGGCGATCGGCATTATTTCCGCCGCCGCCTTGATTTTGTTGTCCGCTGCCGCCTTGTCCACCTTGCGGGGTACCGCTGCGTTGGCCGCCTTGAGGTGATCCGCCAGTGCGTTGCTGACCGCCGCCGCCTTGTCCACCGCGGTTATTACCTTGTTGACCGCCGCCGCGCTGATGTCCGCCGCGATTATCGCGACGATCATTGCTTTGGCCTGTATTGGCTGGCTTGGGTGGCGCCAGGTTGATTTTGCCCATGATTTTGAGTCCGCGCAAGTTGGGCGACTCAGCACGGTAATACTCAGATTCTGGCGCTGGGGCATCTGTGGCTCCACCGGCTACGCCACCAGGAATTGGCTCGGTTGCGGGTTTGGTCACCTCGGCTGCCGGTGCAGGTTTTTCCTTGGCGGGTTGTGGATCCGGTGCAGGAGTCGGTTTTTCCGGTTCTGGCTTGACCGCTTCTACAGGCGCTGGTTTAGGCTCCTGTTTAGGTTCGGGCTTAGGCTCCGGTTTGGCTTCCTTTTTAGGAGGCGTATTGAATTTTTCAAGGTCAATGCGACCCAGAATTTTTGGTTTGGGAAGTTCGCGTTTAGGCGGTTCTTCCTGTACAGGTGCTGTTTCCTGAACATCTACCTGTTTGGGTTCAGCAGGCGCTTGAACGGGTTCGGCTGGTTTGGGGGCGTTTTCACGAGGTGAAAGCAGCGACGGGCGAGGTGCTGGAGCAGGCGCAGGTGTTTCGGGCGTGCCTGTAGTGGCAGGCGCGTCTTTTTTCAATACCGGACGAGCCAGTTTGTCTGCCTCCTGTTTGATAGCAAGGTCTTTCTGGAATTCCTTTTTGAGGACATCCAGCATTTCGTCGGTAATATCTGCTGTCGCTTTGTTTTCGACTTCGTTGAAACCGCGATGATGCAGGGTTTCGACGATGGTATGCAGACCAACGTTAAATTCTTTTGCTACCTTGATAAGTTTAATTGCCATGCAGTGATTTCCTGCTTTAGATAAAGTTGGACGCCTTGAAAGCCTCCAGGGTAAATTCAAAAAGTGTTGGTTTCGAGGCCCGTCGTGGGCCAAAAGGTATCGTTTTAGAAGGCCTGAAAAGTTTAATGAAGGCAATCCGGAGATCGCCGGGAAATCAGATTCGAAATATTTGCGGCATTACAGACCGTTCAATCTTGAAAAACGATGTGTAATGCCGCGCAAAGATACATTTTACTCTTCAAAAAACGCTCTGAACAGGTCAAATGAAAAGCAAAATCACGCTATTTAGACTTGAAACATGCTCACAGGCATGGACAGGTTTATTGTTCTTCTTCAAATTCGTCGGCCAGGATGCGGATAACTTCATGGACGGTTTCTTCTTCGAGGTCGGTACGTCGGATAATTTCGTCGGCATTGAGTTCGAGTACCTGACGGGCAGTGTCGCAGCCGATCCCTTTGAGGGCTTCGATCACCCAAGGCTCGATAGCGTCGCCGAATTCTTCCAGATCCACGTCGTCAATTTCGTATTCGGCCTGATTGCGGTACACATCAATTTCGAAACCGGTGAGGCGGCTGGCCAATTTGATGTTGCTGCCTGATTTACCGATGGCCAGGCTAACCTGATCGGCATCGAGATAAACAGCAGCGCGGCGTTGTTCGGCGTCAATATCAATGGTGGTGATTTTGGCGGGCGTCAGGCTACGCTGAATGAACAGCGATGTATTGTTGGTGTAATTGATGATGTCAATGTTTTCGTTGCGCAGTTCGCGTACGATACCGTGAATACGGCTACCTTTCATACCCACGCAAGCGCCTACCGGGTCAACACGTTCGTCATGGCTTTCGACAGCAATTTTTGCTCTTTCGCCAGGCAGACGTACGATGTTTTTGATCTCGATCACGCCGTCTTCGATTTCAGGTACTTCTGCTTCGAGCAGCCTGGCCAGGAAATCAGGATCGGTGCGGCTGACCATGATATAAGGCACGTTATTGCGCATTTCCACTTTGCGGATAATGGCTTTCACGACGTCGCCTTTGCGGTAGTAGTCGCCTTTGATCATTTCGGTACGAGGCAACACCAGTTCATTTCCGGTTTCGTCGTCGAGTACCAGAATTTCTTTTTTCATGATCTGGTTGACTTCGCCGGTGATCACTTCGCCCACGCGTTCGGTATACGTGCGGTACACTTCGTCTTTTTCCAACTCCATGATCCGCGAAACGAGCGTTTGACGGGCAGCCATGATCGCACGGCGACCGAAGTCGTCAATTTCCAGTTGCTCGTAGCACTCTTCGCCGACGCCGACTGTTTCGTCAATGGAGAAGGCTTCCGACTCGCTGACCTGCGCCAGTTCGTTGGTTACCTCGCCATCGGGTACGACTTCGCGTACGCGCCAGATCTCGAGGTCGCCCGTGTTCGGATTGACGATGATGTCGAAGTTTTCGTCGGTTCCGTATTTTTTCTTGATCAGGGTGCGAAAAACGTCTTCCAGTACACGCACCATCGTTGGGCGGTCAATGTTTTTACCGGTTTTAAAGTCGGCAAACACATCTATTAAGTTGACCATAATCCTTGGATTTGAATGAACAAATTTTAAATATTATATTGAAAATGAGTTATTTACAAAAGAAAGAGGGAGCCGATTGGCTCCCTCTTCCCAGTAAAAGAACGTCTTTTCTGGCGCAAAGGTAATACCTAATGTTTAAACTTGTTTACAAGTCTTCAAAATAAACACGGGCATTGCGATTGACATTGCGCTTCATTTCTTTGGAATCATGGTAATTATCGCCATCGTATTCCTGTTCGGCGTTGCGTTTGTACAGGTCGCGTTCCCAGCGCGGATTGTTGATTTCTCCGCGTGCATTGCTGTGCAGCAGGACGAAATCCTCACCGGCCAAAGTCGGGTTATAGAACAGGAACTTGACGTTTTTCTGTTTCGTTTTCGGGAAATTGTAATAAATCCAGATCTCGTAAGGCGGCGCTGACGGGTCGTTTTCTTCCCGAATCATATCATCGGGCTTGCCGTATTTCATAAATGTACGACCGCGGTCATTTTCAAAACCATAGCGGAATCCGCTCTTGAACTTGTCATTTGCGGCATTGGCCAACAGGATATATTGCTGATAGGCATTGCCGGGATTGTTGGCATCAACACGCGCAAAGTGCCGGAAAATGTGGTAGCGCATCTTCTTGGCATCTTTTTCCTTCAAGAGGTTTTTCAGGATTTCCGGCTCGTCGCCCAAGGCCAAAGGCGACAGGGCTTTGAGGCAATAAATCAGTTCATCTTCTGTGAGCGTCTGCACAAACTGGCGCTTCAACACATCGTCTGTGATGTCATTATCCGCGAAATTAAGAAACGGATTGCTACGCTGGAATGTGCGGGTTTGGGTATAAACAACTTCGTTGGCCGGATTGCGCAACTCGACACTGAGGCGATAATTGCCGCTTTCGAGTTTACTGATATCCATTTGCACCAGCAGAGCGTCAATCGGTGCAGCCTGTTTGCGCTGCGAGCCGGTCGAAACGAGTGCGTACTGACCATTGTTCATGTCGCGTTCGATGAAATACCGCGCGGTATAATTGGCCGCAGCGCCCATCGCTTTGTCAGCATGATAAATTTCGGCGTAAAAAGCCAGTTGCGTCGCGTTGCGGTCGTAAAAAGCAAACGGTAGCGGCTCCAGGAAAAAACCGTTTTTAGTGAACGGGTTAGCGGAATCGTCGCGCTTGAAACTGCGCAACAGTTGAACTTCCGACAAACGGATCTGTGGTTGTGCCGTTACCTTGATTTGTGCCTTGTAAGTATCCATGTTGGTGGCGTCAAACATGTCTTTACAGACAACTTCAAGCGTGTACTCTCCTTCCGGAAGGTTCATTCGTTTGACATCCAGCAAATCTTGCGGCGAGAATACCAGCGGACTTTGGAGGACGTATTTTTCAAAATTGACGATTTTATCTCCGCTTTTTATCAGAATCAATGTTTCGACGCCTGCCTGCAAATGCGTACTGTCCATCGCTTTGAAGGTGACGGAAGCGGCAGCAATTTCAATATTGACTTCGAGGTAAGGTTTATCCGGCGTGGCAAAAACAGCCCACGAAATGCCTGCATCAAGGGCGTGAGCGGCCATCGGAAACGCCAGCAAAGCGAGAATGCGATACAGCGATTTCATATCTTTTAAGTTGAGTGGTGAAATGGCTTTCATGGTGAAAACCTCCGCAAAGTAATAGTAAACAAGACGACTTTACTCGAAAACGACCGTTTTTTGGATCAAATGCGTTTCTGAATGAGCAGAGCGCTCGGTATTTTATGTGAGATGGACTTTTCTTGGCTTGCGCCAGCATCCTGACCCTGGGATGGAACAACTGAATGGTTTCTTTCAGGTATTCTGTGTCGAGGTGGGTGTAAATTTCGGTCGTCGTGATGCTTTCGTGTCCGAGCATATCCTGTACCGCTTTCAGGTCGGCGCCGCCTTCGACGAGGTGCGTGGCAAAAGAGTGGCGAAACGTATGCGGACTGACTGTTTTATGGATGCCGGCTTTTTGAACCAGGTCTTTGATGATGTAAAAAACCATGACGCGCGTCAGTCCCGCGCCACGTCGGTTAAGGAATACCGTATCCTCATGCTTTTTTTGAACGTTATCCTGCTCTTGCCGAACAAACTGAAGGTAATACGCCAAATGGCGTATGGCTTCAGCGCCGATAGGCACTAATCTTTCCTTGTTGTTTTTGCCCAGCACCTTGATAAAACCTTCGTTTAGAAAAAGGTTGGAAAGACGCAGATTCACCAGTTCGCTCACGCGCAAACCGCAGGCATAAAGCACCTCGAGCATGGCCCGGTTGCGCAAGCCGATTTCATCAGAGTGGTCAATGGCCAGCAGGATGTCCTGCATTTCAGACACACTGAGTACATCGGGCATTTTTCGACGCAGTCGGGGGCTTTCCAGTATTTCGCTGGGATCGTCGTCAATCAGGTCTTCGACGAGTAAAAATTTATAAAATGATCTCAAACCGGAGATCAGTCTGGCCTGACTGGATGCTTCCAGTCCGAGGCCGTTGATCCACAAAATGAACGCTTGCAAATCGCCGGGCGTGACCTGAAGCGGGGAGATATTTCTTTCCTGCAACTGAAAATACTGGACCAGTTTGCCAATATCAGCAAGATAGGCTTCGACGGTATTCGCACTCATGGCGCGTTCGAGCAGCAGCCAGGCTTTGAATTGTGGCAGGAGCGTGGTCCATTGCATAGCATCAACGATTGCGGCGACGCGGTTGATTCCATTCTTCGCGTTCAGCGAAATTGACGATGCGCTTGATGAAGTTGATCATGGAAAGGAAAACCAGAAAACAGAACGACACGACAAAGAAAATCCAGCGATAGGTACCCGCTTCGGCAAAGGGAATGCCCGAAAATGCCCTGGCCAGCAAACCGCTGGCGAGCGCCAGTCCCATATAACTGTACATCGAACTGCCCCAGTATTTGGTAAAACTTCCAGACTGGATACTGAGCAAACTGTTCATGACCGCAAAAAACAGTAAAAAAGACGCAGCGACAGACCAGGGAAATAACCGATCAGGTGATGCGATACCGGTTACCGATAAAAACCAACCCACCAGCATGAAAATCAGCCCTGTAAGCGCCATGACAACGGCCTGAACCGGCGGATGAATCATGGATTTTTTTGTAAATTGAAAATTAATCATGCAGATGGTACCCGTATTTAGGTGAACTTGAAACTAACGTATCATGACGCCGGAACGATCGAGAAAGGGAATTTCGGTAAACATGGATGATTCCAGACTGCCGGGCACGAATACATATTTCTTGTCGTACAGGTATTCGTCGAACGAAAAACTGATCCAGAATTCGTGGGCCATATTCAGCAATGTCACCGGAACAGGTTCGATTTTCACCACATCCAGCGGTTGAATGATTTCAAAGAAATAACGAAGCGAACTGGTACGTCTTGTTTCGCCATCAATTTCGCCATAACCCGTCGAGTTAATTAATACAGATCGAATGGGTTCGTCTTTAAGGTTGATTAGCCAGGCATCCCAAAAATGCTCATGATCTTCTTCACTCTCCTGCCTTGGCGTCAGCGCAACTGCCAGGTCTTCTACTTTTCTGAGTTCGATGTCTTTTTTCACGATATGTGTTGGACTGGTGATTTGTTTAAACTGGTGATTTGGTGATTTGTGGAATTGGTTATTTGAATATTTTCAAAGATTTACAGACGCGACTTGTTCAAAACCACTTTGTGCGAATATAATTTTTCAGGACAAAGAAACAAAAGACTTGTTTTACAAAATCGAACTTTGCCCCGACGTAACCAGTTACGCCCCAAAAAAAACCGATACCCTGATCCGAAATAACCAATTCAACAAATAAACAAATAACCAGTTCATTCCCTCTCCCATGTCACGTAACACCATCATCATCATCGGCCTGCTTATTGTAGTTGCCCTGGCCTGGTATCAATACCGTAAACCCAAATTCGTAGCTGGCGAATCCGCCCCGGATTTCAATATTACCCTGGCAGATGGCCAGTCGAAACCTTTTTCGGCCTTGCGCGGCGAATACACCATCCTTCAGTTTTGGGGTAGCTGGTGCGGCCCCTGTCGTGCTGAAAACCCGTTTTTGGTCGAGATGTATGAAAAATACCATTCCCGCGGACTGAATATCGTCAGCGTCGGTATTGAGCGCAGCGAAGAATCGTGGCGTCGGGCCATCCAAAACGACGGCATGATCTGGCCCGCTCATACGATAGAAAGCGGCAATTTCGACGGCCCGCTGGCACGCCAATTCAATATTCATTCTATACCTGCAACGTTCCTCATCAATGCGCAGGGGCAAATCATGGGCGTCAACCAGCGTCAGGAACACCTCCGAAAGATATTGGCAGAAAAGTTGGGACACTAGTGAAAAGGTGGAGGCTACTTTTAGTACCCAATTTTGGGCTTTTGCGCTTTTATACTTGACTATATTGTCTTGACCAGGATTTGGGGGGATTTTTGGATTAAAGGATTTAAGATTAGTTGATTTGATGAATAATCCTGAAAATCAACATCCTCAAATCCAGGTCATCCCCCCAAATCCTGGTCAAGACAATTGGATTACAGAATTTAAGATTAGTCGATTTGATGAATAATCCTGAAAAATCAAAATCCTGTAATCCAAAAATCCCCCAAAATCCTGGTCAAGACAGTTTTTTTAAAAATATAAAATAATTTGTTTTAAATAATTTCAAAAACTACCTTTGCCCAATGTTTTGTAGCGATTATTTTAAAATTACAAAACTCCGTTACTTTGGGCGCAATACATCAGGCATCGACACCTACCCGTGGCACAAAACCGAAAGGCAACTTATTGAAAGTCAATAAGAAACCGGAGGCGCCAACGGCTAAAAAACAAAAAGTGAAAGACGGCGATTCCTCAGAAACGGAATGGCCCAACCCGCAGGCAGCACCCATGCAAGAAGTAAAATATACCGAAGACGAAATCAAATCGCTCGACTGGCGCGAACACATTCGCCTGCGTCCGGGCATGTACATTGGCAAACTCGGCGACGGCAGCAGCCCGGATGATGGCATTTATGTGCTGATGAAGGAGGTCATTGACAACTGCATTGACGAGTATGCCATGGGCTATGGCAAGATCATTGACATCACGCTCAATGAAAATGGCTGTACCGTGCGCGACTATGGCCGTGGCATTCCGTTGGGAAAAGTCGTGGATGTGGTGTCAAAAATCAACACCGGCGCCAAGTACGACAGCAAAGCCTTTAAAAAATCGGTTGGTCTGAACGGCGTAGGTACCAAAGCCGTCAACGCCCTTTCTGAATATTTCATGGTATCGGCCTTCCGTGAAGGACAATGCAAAACTGCTGAATTTCAATTCGGCAACCTGAAAAAGGAAAGCAAACTCGAAGCGACAAAAGAAGAAAACGGAACGCTGATTTTTTTCAAACCCGACAATGGCCTGTTCAGAAACTACCGCTGGCTACCGGAGTTCATCGAGCAAAAACTGTGGGATTACGCCTACCTGAATGCCGGATTGAAAATCCAGTTCAATGGCAAATCTTTCCTGTCTAAAAACGGTCTGCTCGATCTTTTACAGAAAAAAACCGGCTCGGAAGCGACGCGCTACCCCATCATTCACCTGAAAGGCGAAGACGTGGAAATCGCCCTGACGCATGGCAATCACTACGGCGAGCAGTATCACTCGTTTGTCAATGGCCAAAACACGACACAAGGCGGTACGCACCTCAACGCCTTCCGTGAGGCGCTGGTCAAGGTAGTCCGTACGCACTTCAAAAAGGAATTTGACGCCAAGGATATTCGCGAAAGCATCATTGCCGCCGTTGCCGTCCGGGTGGAGGAGCCTGTTTTTGAAAGCCAGACCAAGACTCGCCTCGGTTCCGAACGGATGTCGCCCGAAGGTGTGGCCGTGCGGACGTTCATGTCCGACTTTTTGGGCAAGGCCCTGGATGATTTTCTGCATAAAAATCCAGAAACAGCCAAGGAAATGCTCAAGCGTATCCAACAAAGCGAACGCGAACGCAAAGACCTGGCCGACGTAAAAAAAATAGCCAACCAGCGCGCCAAAGCGGCCAATATTCACAACAAAAAACTGCGCGACTGCCGTTTCCACCTCAACGAAAAAGGCGATGAGGAGAAAAAATTAGGTACGACCATTTTCATCACGGAGGGTGATTCGGCCAGCGGTTCGATCACCAAGGCCCGTAATGTGGACACGCAGGCGGTGTTTTCCCTGCGCGGTAAGCCGCTGAACTGCTATGGCCTGACGAAGAAAATCGTCTATCAAAACGAGGAATTCAATCTGCTGCAACACGCACTCAATATTGAGGATTCGCTCGACGACCTGCGCTACAATCGCGTTGTCATCGCCACCGATGCCGACGTGGATGGTATGCACATCCGGCTTTTGATGTTGACGTTTTTCCTTCAGTTTTTCCCTGATCTGGTGCGCAACGGCCACTTGTACATCCTTGACACGCCGCTGTTCCGTGTGCGCGACAAGCAGCAGACATTTTATTGTTATTCCGAAGCGGAGAAACAGGCCGCCATCAAGAAACTGCGCGGCAAACCGGAGATCACTCGATTCAAAGGTTTGGGTGAAATTTCACCGAACGAATTTGCCGATTTTATCAGCGAAAACATTCGCCTCGACCCGGTTATCCTGCCCGAAGACACCAACCTCGACCACGTGCTTGACTACTACATGGGCAAGAATACGCCCGAACGCCAGGAGTTCATCATTGATAACCTGCGCATTGAACAAGACATTATTGACACGCCTGAGGAGGAAGCGCAGGTGCAGCCTGTGGCAGCTGAGGAGATGGCGGAGGTGTGAGGGACGGAAGTAGTGATCAGGCTTTTTACAAAAAGTAAACTAATATCGAAAAACCGTCAAGTCTAACCCATTGGAGTGCATTGAATAAACAATAATTTTATTCAATGCACTCCAGTTGATTAAGTGAGTTAAAGCATATCTAAAAATTTATTGCCGAGCCCAAAAGGTTAAGTATATGTACATTTAAGTTCCGCAACCTTGGTTATACCACTTCATAAAGGCAATTTTGGCATTAATTACCTTCTTTTATCTTCAAAAATTTCCAAAATTACTCTAAACGTATCATAAATATCTCAACTACATGTCTAAAATTGCTCTTGATCGTATCCTTGAAAATAAGAAAACAAAGGACAGAACACTCAATTTAAGCAATTGCAATTTATTGGAATTACCAGATGGAATTAAAGACCTTGATTGGTTGACCGTTTTAATCTTGTGGGGTAATGATCACCTGACTGATTTATCACCTATTGAAAACCTCAAAAATCTTGAACAATTACTTTGCCATGGTACGGGTATAACAAGTTTACAATCCGTATCCAAACTGAATAAACTCCAACA
>JADZBJ010000461.1 GCA_020852155.1 Saprospiraceae bacterium
CAAAGGTAGTAAAAATTTATTGATAAACAATAAATAATTATTTTTTAGTAAAAAAAATTTACTCCTATTCGTTTTTCCAGTTACAAACCGTATGCAAATGCCTGCACAACAACGGAACTCGCATGGAAAACCTTTCGTTTCTTTGCCATTCGCATCATCAACATCCTGTCATGGAGTCATTACCCAAATTCAAAGTGGATAAAGAACGGTTACGCCAACGCAGAACCGAACTCGAAATATTACGCCTGAAACTCAAAGAAGATTTTGTCGGCATTGACGACATCATTGACAGCCTGCTGGATTATATCCAGATATGGTACCTGATGCCGGAAATCCTGACCCGCCCGATCATTGTATGCCTGTGGGGCATGACGGGCGTGGGCAAAACCGACCTGGTGCGCAAACTGGTTCAATACCTCGATTTTCAGGAGCGCTTCGCCGAAGTCGAACTGGGCAACACCGACCAAACCACGTATTTCAGCAGCGTTGCCGCCATCCTGAAAGCCAACGGCATCAGCGATAATAAGCCAAGCATCGTGCTGTTTGACGAAATTCAACGCTTCTTTACCATCGAACCCGACGGCTCGCCCGTGCAAAGCACCAAGTTCAACGACTTCTGGGAATTGCTCAGCGATGGCCGTCTGGCTAAACGCGAGAAAGACGATTTCGACTACTATATCACCGATTTTATGTTCAATCAGCGGCAACGCAACCGCCGCCCCGCTGATATTCAGGAAACCGACCCCGACGATCCGCTGCACGATACCGTAGGACTTTGGGAGGCGCGCAACCTGAAAAAAATGCTCGACCTGTATGAAGATGTGGTGGACATTGCCGACATGAGCAAAAAGCACATGCTTGACCTGATCCTTGAGGCCAAAAGCCGAAAACGGGTATTCGAGCCAGTGGATTACAGCCAGATGTTGGTCATCGTCAGCGGCAACCTCGACGAGGCTTTTCAAATGGCAACGCATACGTCTGACTCGGAAGTAGATGCCGACATCTATCACGCATTTACCAAAAAAATTACGGCCGTTGACATTAAAAACGCCCTGACCCGCCGATTCAGGCCGGAACAAGTGGCGCGTTTCGGCAATATTCACCTTATTTATCCAAGCCTCAAACGCGTACACTTCGAAGGGCTGATTCGCAAGGAAGTTCAAAAAATTCTGTTGCGTACCCGGGAGAACTTTGGCGTGAGCGTGAGCGTCACAGACAATATTTACAGCCTGATTTATCGCAACGGGGTGTTTCCCGTGCAAGGTGTTCGACCTGTATTCAGCAGTGTAACGGATATTCTGGAAACGAACCTCAGCAAGTTTCTTTTCGAGGCGCTCAATGAAGATTGTCCGGCGTTTGAAATTGACTACAACCCGGAGTGGCAGGTCATTTCAACCAGCATCCGAGACCGCAAACTGGAAATTGCCTACGTCGGCCGTATGGACAAAATCCGCCAGGGCAACATCACGGATGTCGTGGCGAATGTCAGCGTGCATGAAGCAGGTCACGCAGTGGCTTACGTGGCACTGTTCGGTCTGGCGCCATTGCAACTGAAATCAAAAGTGGCCAGCAGTTACGCTTCGGGTTTCACATTCCCGCACGAGATCTACGAAACCAAAGATAATCTGGTCAAAAAAATCATTGTCTTTCTGGCCGGAGGTATCGCCGAGGAGGTTGTTTTTGGTGAGCAAAATGCGACGGTTGGCCGCGCCAACGACCGCGAAAATGTGGCCGTGATGGCCATGGATTATATTCGTCGCTATGGCTTTGACGCGCGTTACCAATCCAACTATACCCTGGAATACGGACACGCCATGGACAAATTCGCTACGGACAAAGACGTGGAATCCATGATTTCAGGGCTGGTGTCCGAAACGCGTCACCTGCTGGACAAGCATCGCGATTTTCTGCTGCGCCTGTCAGGACAATTATATATGCGAGGTAGCCTTGAAGCGGCTGAAGTGGCTGCTATCGCCGCTGAATTCGGCCATACCGCCGAACTGCGGCCCGAAGGTTACCTGCACCTGTTCGGCTACCGCGATCAATTGGGGTGAGAAGTTGAAAAGTTGTTGAAGTTGTTGAAGGTTGAAATAGTTGAAGTTGTTGAAAGTTGTTGAAGTTGTTGAAGTTGTTGAAATAGTTGAAGTGGTTGAAAGTTGAATGGAGGAGAGTTTTTCCCCTTCCAAAAAAGTTGTCATCCTGAACGAAGTGAAGGATCTGGCTAAACAGATGTGCTTCATTTCACTTCGTGGGAAGCAGATCCTTCGCTGACGCTCAGGATGACAACTTTTCTTGAAGGGAAGGATTGAACCACTTCAACCTTCAACCATTTTCAACTACTTCAACTATTTCAACAACTTCAACCTTCAACAACTTTTCAACTTTTAACCTTTCACCAGTTTCCCTGATTTCATGGCTTTATCGTCTGTCATTTGCCAGAAATAAACGCCTTCAGGAAGGTTGGACAATGGAACGCGCAAAAAAAGCGAACCGGACTCCTGACCTGTGGCCTCATACACTGATACGCCATTGGCATTCAGCAGACACAAATGCCCTTGACCATTGATCTGGCGGCACTGGAAATACACTTCTGATGTTGCAGGGTTAGGAAAAACCTCCATCGGTGCGCTGATATTTAATGTCGGGGCGCTCACCGACATAGCCCGTTGAACAGCAGCCAAAGCATCCACCCGACCATGACCGTAAGTCGAATTGGGTGTTTCCGTGGGGTTGACACACGCGGCTGAATCCAGCAATGGCACGGCAGTTTCCTTGATGATTTGTTCAAGTGTTTCAACCTCGCCGGCCAGTTCCGGACGAGATGAAATAACTAGCGCAACCAGACCGGCGACGTGCGGGCCGGCCATGCTGGTACCTGACAAAAATGTGTAATCATTGCCTGGAATACTGGAACGCACACCTGCGCCCGGAGCAACAACTTCCGGTTTCAGGCGATAACTGGAGTCAATGGTCACCGGGCCGCGACTGCTGAATCCGGCAATACCATCATCATCGCGTGTTGCGCCGATGGAAAAACTTTCAGGAAAATATGCTGGCGGATGATCTGAAGTAGAACAATTCGGGCCAAAATTACCGTTGGAAACCACCACAAAAACGCCTGCGGCTTTCAGGGCAATCACAGCGTCGCGCATCATTTCGTTGACGGCCATACTGTTGCAGCCTTCTTCTTCTGAACAATACCAGGAGTTGTTGATGACATCAGGCGCGCGTTCAGGATCGGGAGAACCTCCATTCAGATCAGTTGGCGCAAGAAACCACTGGAAACACTCAATATAACTCGACGGGCGGCCCCATCCGCGCTCCATATTGCGACAACCCACCCATGATGCGCCCGGCGCAACGCCGATCTGGTTGCCCTGGCCATCGTCGCCAGCCATTGTACCCATCGTGTGCGTACCGTGAATGCCATCGTCGCAGGGATGATCTACATTAAAACCACAAGGATTGTTGGGGTCTGAATTCAGCGGACTTTGGTCATGGATGGCGTCGTGCCAGTTGTAGTTGTGATCCACTACGCCTGTGATGCCCAATCGCCCGCGATATTGCTGCGTTACGGCCGGATGCTCCCAGTCGTAGCCAGTATCAGCGCCGCCAATGGTTACGCCCTGGCCGAGAAAGCCCATGTTCCAAACGGACGGTGCGTTGATTTTGTCAATACCCCATTCGGTGCCGCTTCTGGAAGTCGCACTTTGTACATCGGCAACCGGCGTCGGGAATTTTACCCAGGGGTCGGAAGCCAGTGCCTTCACTTCAGGCAGCGTTGCCAGGGCATAAGCCGTAGCATAATCAGCGCCTTGTACCGCCAATGCATTGACCAGAAAAAGGCTGTTAACGCCTGCATCCGTCTGACGAATCAGGTTGACAGCGCGGCCCTGCGAACGTCGGGCCACTTCCTGCAATGTTTCAAAAACGAACTTACCCCTGGCGGATTTTCCCTTCAATGAACGGGCTTCAGCGAGTTGGGCTTTTTCATGAAACAGGACGATAAAATCCTGTCGTGCGTCTTTTTCAAAAGCGGTGCGTAATTCAGGGGCAATCTTGGAATCTGGTGTTTGACCGTCAGCATGAAAAACGGCGATCAGAAGGAAGACAAGCAGTGAAAAACTTTTTTGCATAAAAATGTATGCTTTCGATGGGTGAAAAATGAGCGGCAAAGCTACTACACTAACCTCGCAAGCATTACACGTATTTTGGAAGCTAATGGCAGATTGTTTATTTGTGGTTGGTAGCGTTTTTTTAAACACAGCGTGCGCGGAGTGGAACACAGAGGACACAGAGTACTAAAACTCAAGATGTTGAACTCTGTGTCCTCTGTGTTCCACTTCGTGTCCTCTGTGTTTAAAACCACGCTGTGTTAAAAAAACGCTTAACGGCACAAAAAAAGCCTGTCCGAATTGCTTCGGACAGGCTTGCAGAGGAATGTTTGTTGTTTAATCGTCGTACTCGTCCTCATGAGAGGCCTTCAAACGATATTTTACTTTGTCGGCGGGTTTGAGTTTTTTCTTTTTGTGATCTTGAGTGTTGTGCGATGAAAAATCGCGATCGTCATTTTTGCGAAGGTCTTTCTTGTTCTTTTCCCAATGTCTCATGGCAAAAGTTGCAGTTTTAGGCTCATCAACCCGATATTCAAACAAACAGGTCAGTTATAGAGCCTGGGTGAAAAAAATAAAGTGAGTGATAAAACAGGACATTCAAGTGGCATTTCACCGGAGATGGCCTGCTTTGATATTACAAAAATAGTGGCCTTTCTCTTTTTTCCAAATTGATAATGTGTTAATTTTTTTTCCGGCCTGTTTTGTTATTCAATAACCAGTCTTTTCGGAACATTTGCAACGCGCTTGAAAACCGCTGAAAATGCGTCAAAAACACCCATTAATCGCCTTTATGCACCACAACATCTTTACCTCCTGTCCTGATTTTCGCATGTCAAAATTTTTTATCCGACCATTAATTTATCTCTTTGCCGCAACATTTTTTCTGTCGTCAGGCCTCCGCGCGCAGGCAATAGCGCCTTCCCTGGGCTACTATTTACCTTCGGCAAATTTCGACCCGAACATCCCAACGCCCGCTTCGTCGCTGGGCTTTGAAGTCGGTGAATGGCACGCCAGCCACGACCAGTTGGTAGCCTATATGCGCCTGCTCGATCAGGCCAGCGACCGCATTTCAATGCGTGTGTACGGGCGCTCGCACGAAGGGCGACCAATGGTTTGCCTGACCATCACGCACCCCGACAATCACGCTCGCCTGGATGCCATCAGAGCCGAAAGAAGCCGCTTGTCTGACCCGGCGAGCAGCGGCGATTTGAACATCAGCCAACTCCCGGCGGTCAATTACATGGGTTACAGCATTCATGGCAACGAACCGAGTGGAAGCAATGCGTCTATGCTGGTGGCTTATTATCTGGCCGCAGCGCGCACCGAAGAAGTGGACCAACTGCTGCGCAATACCATTATCCTTTTCGACCCCAGTTTCAACCCGGACGGGATGCAGCGTTTTTCCAGCTGGGCCAATAGCCGCCGCAGCATGAACTTGGTCAGCGACCCTTCGACGGACGAATACAATGAACCCTGGCCGAAAGGGCGCTATAATCACTATTTTTTCGACCTCAACCGCGACTGGCTGGTGGTGCAACAACCGGAATCCGAAGGCCGGGTGGCGATTTTTCAGGAATGGCATCCCAACGTGCTGACCGATCACCATGAAATGGGGAGCAACAACACGTTTTTCTTTCAACCCGGCGTCAGCACACGGGTTAACCCGATTACACCCGCCAAAAACCAGGAACTCACCGCTAAAATCGCTACCTATCACGCCGCTTCGCTGTCTGAAAAACGCATTCAGTTCTTTACAGGCGAAAACTTTGACGACTTCTACTACGGCAAAGGTTCGACATACCCCGATGCGCAGGGCTGTATCGGTATTTTGTTCGAACAAGCCAGCAGCCGTGGCAGCGTTCAGGAGACAGAACACGGTTTGCTGACATTCCCGTACACCATTCGCAATCAGGTGATTACCTCGCTCTCAACGCTGAAAGCCGTGCGCGAAATGCGCGTTGAACTCAATGAATACCTCCGCGATTTTTATACATCCTCTTTGGCTGACGGGCGTCGCTCCGACATCAAAGGGTATGTTTTTAGCCAGTCCGGCGGTGACTTGCCCGCGCGTTCTTTTTTTCAAATGCTGCAAAAGCACCGCATTCAGGTCAAAAATCTTTCAAAAGATGTAAAAATCGGCGATAAAAACTTCCAGCGCAACGCCGCTTGTTTTGTGCCCTGCGAGCAGCCGCAATACCGCCTGATTCGAGGCATTTTTGAACGCCAGTTGCAATTTCAGGACAGCATTTTTTACGACATATCTGCCTGGACGCTGCCCGATGCTTTCGGCCTCGACTGGGCGCCCGTCACGGCGCGGGAGTGGGATAATTCAGCCGTCGGCGACCTGGTTTCGGGGCCGTTACAGAGCCGTTCTTCTGCGGCAATTACCCAACCGGCGTATGCCTATGTATTGGGCGCTGAAAACTACGAATTGCCCAAAGCGCTGCACCAGTTACTCAAGAAAAATATTCGGGTAAAAGTCGCCATGCAGCCCTTCGAAGCCGACGGGAAAACACACCCGGAAGGCAGCATCGTCGTCATGGCCGAAGGTCAACCCTTGAGCGAGCAGGCCTTACTCGAACTCATGAACAGCTATACTTCCAATTTTGAAGTAACGCCTGTAAACAATGGCTTGACATCAAAAGGGCCAGACCTCGGCAGTGAAAATTTCAGAACCTTGCGCCAGCCCAAAGTCTTGCTGCTCACCGGCGAGGGCGTCAACCCCAGCGACGCCGGCGAGGTGTGGCATTTGTTGGACACGCGCTATGGCATGAGCGTTTCCAGCGTGGATATCGCCCGTTTAGGGTCGTTAAAATTGTCGAAATACAATGTCATGGTTATGGCAGATGGTCAATTCAATGGACTTTCAGTAGAAAAAGTACGTGAATTCGCCCAGGGCGGCGGAACTATCATTGCGATGGGCAGCGCCCTGAACTGGCTGAAAAACAACAACCTTGTAGCCCTTGAATTCAAAAGTACTGCGCCCGCGCCAACAGGCCGTCGCCCCTACGGCGCATTGGATGACGACAAGGGTGGCTTGCGCATGCCGGGCTGTATTTTTGAAGCAGAATTTGACCTGACGCACCCTTTGTGTTTTGGTTATTCCAGAAAAAAAATGCCCATATTTCTGAGTGAAGGTATCTTCGTCGAGCCTACAAAAAACGCCTACGCAACGCCTGTGTTACTGACGAAAAATCCGTTGCTGGCGGGTTATGCGAATAGCGCCCAAAAGGCCATCATGGGCGGCAGTGCCGGAGCCGTGGTTTGCGGACTTGGCGCTGGCAAGGTTATCGGCTTTCCGGGCAGCCCGAATTTTCGCGCTTTCTGGTACGGCACCAACAGGCTGTTTGCTAATGCCCTATTTTTTGGAAATTTAATCAGTAGTGACGCCGTTGAGCGTAAATAAGCATTGTTCATGGTATCAAAAACTATTCGCTTTTTAGCGCTCGCGCTGACGGCCTTATCCTGCTCGCAGGCGGCAACCGGGCAAGTCCAGGTTCAATTCCTGTCGGATTCAGCCAAAATCAGTTTGATGACGGTTGCGCCGGGCCAGGAATTGTACAGCAGTTTCGGGCATTCTGCCTTGCGCATCAACGACCCTTTGAACGGCATGGATCGCTGTTACAATTACGGCACATTTGATTTCGATCAGCCGAACTTTTACGTCAATTTTTGTCGCGGCAAACTGCTTTATTCCCTTGATCTGGAACCGGCGAGGTACTTCCTGCGCAGCAACCTTCAGGACGGCCGCCCAATGCGCGAGCAAGTGCTGAACCTGACGCCGCAAGAGCGCCAAAGCCTGTATGAACTGCTGCAAACCAACGCATTGCCGGAAAACAAAGACTACAAATACGATTTCTTCTACGACAACTGCGCGACGCGCATTCGGGATATTGTTCAGAAAAATTTTGGCGGTCAACTGCATTTTGACACCACTAAACTGACGCCCAACACTTCCATGCGCGACCTGCTGCGCCCTTATACCCGCCCGAATCCGTGGACAGAATTCGGCATTGATCTGGTATTGGGTCTGCCAACAGATAAAAAAGCGCGGCCACAGGATTTCATGTTTTTGCCGGATGGCCTGCACGATCAATTCGCCGCAGCAACGACGCCTTCCGGTGCGCCATTAGTCATTGCTGAAAGACCTATTCCTGATGCGCCCATACCGCAACGCAACCTCGCGCCGGGTTTTCTGGGGCGTCCGTCGTGGGTGCTGTTATGTATAGCGTTGCTTGGGCTGGCCAGCAGGATGAATGCGCGGGCTTCACGCATTTTCGATAGCATTTTCTGGTTTGTGCTGGGGTTTGCAGGTTTGATTATGGCCTTGCTCTGGTTCGCGACCGATCATACGGCAACCAAAGTCAACTTCAACCTGCTGTGGGCCTTGCCGACACACTTGCTGGTGTTCTGGCGAAGCCATCGTACGGGATGGATAAAGAAATATTTTTTGGTAACAGCAGTGCTTGCCGGGCTGGCGCTGGTATGCTGGAAATTTATTCCGCAGGAAATGCCCGTTGCGGCCATTCCCATTATCTTACTGGTGATAATTTTAGCGGTAAGAGATAAACGGTAAGAGGTTAGTTTTTTCATCAACTGCGGATGTTGAATCACTAACCGCTTACCGCTAACCACTAACCACTCATCGAACGTCTGTGACCTTCAGCATGTTGGTGCGCAACTTGCTTTGCAGCGGCATGGAGGCCGTATTGATAATGGTATCGCCTGTTTTAATAAATCCGGCGGCTTTCAGGATGGCCGTACAATCCTCAATGGTATCGTCGGTGGTCGTGAAGCGGTCGTAGTAAAAACACTGAACGCCCCAGAGCAGGTTAAGCGTACCCAGCACCGAGAGGTTATCGCTGAAAATGAAAATACGCGTATTCGGCCTGAAACTGCTCATTTTAAAGGCTGCGTAACCGGTAGTTGTAATACCTGTAATGCCTTTTGCCTTGATTTCTTCCGCCACACGGCAAGCGTTAAAGCAAACCACGTCGTAGTAGAAGGTACCTGAACGTTCGGCCGCTTTAGGGCGCTTCGATTCGATTTGAGGCCAGTAATGCTTTTCAGTTTCAGAAATGATGCGGCTCATATATTGAACCACCAATTCGGGGTGAGCGCCAACCGAAGTCTCGCCACTCAACATAACCGCATCGGCGCCATCCAGTACGGCATTGGCCACGTCGGTGGCTTCTGCGCGGGTTGGCGACGGGTTGGTAATCATACTGTCCATCATTTGCGTAGCAACGATCACCGGGCGCGAGAACTGCATGCACAACTGGATGATTTCCTTTTGTGTATGTGGCAAGTGCTCGATCGGCATTTCCACACCGAGGTCGCCGCGCGCCACCATGATTCCGTTCGCCTTTTTAATGATTTCGCGGATATTTTTGACGGCTTCAGGCTTTTCGATTTTAGCCATCATTTTGGCGGTGTGGCCACTCTTGATGAGGGCTTCTTCCAGTTCGTCGAGGTCTTCAGCGCGCCGCACAAACGAGAGGGCAATCCAGCTGATGTCGGGTTGTGTCAGGATAAAATTGAGGTCTTCGCGGTCTTTTTCCGTCAGCGACGGCAGACTAACATTCGTATCAGGCAGGTTGACGCCTTTTTTGCTGCTGAGAATGCCGCCGTGCAGTGTTTTCAGTTTGACCGTATTCTTCTTGTTGGTTTCGACAACTTCAAAAACCAGCTTGCCGTCATCCATCATGATGCGCTCCCCTTTTTCACAGTCGGCTGCAAAATTGGGGTACGACATATAGATTTCATCTTTTACCCCTTTGGCGTCTTTTTTATTGACAATGGTAATCACATCGCCCGGCTCCAGTGGAAGCGCGTTGTTTTCGATATTACCTACGCGCAACTTGGGGCCTTGCAAGTCGGCCAAAATGCCAATATGCAGGTGGTATTTTTCATTAATGGCTTTAACTCGCTCAATTACCTCAAGGTGATCAGTATGCGAGCCGTGGCTGAAATTGAGTCGGAATACGTCAACGCCCGCTTTGACCAATGCCAGGAGGTTTTCCTCGGAGCGGCAGGCAGGGCCTACAGTAGCCACGATTTTGGTGTTTTGCGAGCCATCTTTTCGCATGGGCGATTTGTTTTTTTCAAATAAGGCAACTGCCTGTTCTAGCGTCATGTTACAACTGATTAAGTGTAAAAAACACAATAAGGGACAAATGTAGTCACGATAAATCAGAATAGGTGGATTTTCGTGATAAAATTGGTTGGTCCATTGTGGAGTTGGTTATTTGTGTAATTGGTTATTTGTTGAAACAATGGATGAATAAAACAAATAACCAATTCAACAAATACACAAATAACCAATTCAACAAATACACAAATAACCAATTACACAGCCCCCAACTACCTTTACGCAATATGCCTGCCAATTTCATTTTCCGAACATGGATCAAACTGACCGATCGCAACTGGCGACCGGGTTGGTGGGTGTTTGGGCTGACTTTCCTGGTTTATGTGTTGCTGTTTTCACGACGGGTTTTACTCGACATTACAGCACAAATGCAAACGCTGGAGAAGGTTTGTTCCGGCAAGATCAGTTTGCCGCCCACGGCCATGTTTTATGTTTTGAGTTGGCTAACGGCATTGGGTCAATGTGATTTTCGACTGTTCATGGGTGCGGCAGTAGTTGTGCTGTCGGTACTGGCGCTGGCAAAATGGTACGCAACCCGACAAATGCTTTGGCAATGAGCGCCCGATCATCCCTTGCGCGCTGAACTCCCCTGGCTGGCGCTGGCGCTTTGTTTTGTCTGTAGTTTGCCCACCTTCGACTGGCTCCGACTGGGCTATTACATTGCCGGACAGCCCTCACCCAACTATTGGATGAACGGTACAATTCTCGCTTCCTGGCCTTTTGCCGTGGTATTATTTGCGCAGTCTTATGGTCAGTTGCAACACCCGCGCGCCTCATGGTGGCGATGGGAAATGTTATGGTTGCTTTTATTAATGGTCAGTAAGCCCAGTTATGTCTTTGTTTTTGGGGTGGTTTATCCACTGTTTTTCCTGAAAACACATGGCTGGCGGCACCCGGCTTTGCGCTGGCATTTATTACCATTGGTTATCGGTGCGCTGGCCGTTGTGGTTGAATACTGGCTGGTTTTTCTGCATCCGAACAGCGTTTATGTACACGATTTTAATGGTGGTCGCGCCAGCGGAGTTGTCCTGAAATGGGCTTTTGTCTGGTCATTGTGGAGCACCAATATTCCGTTATCCATTCTTGCGGCAGCAGCGTTCCCGCTGGCGGTGAGTTGGGCGTACTGGCGCGAAGTCCGGCACCATCTGTTGTGGCAATATGCCTGGGCGGGCTTTGGCGTTGCATTGCTGATCAGTCTGTCATTCATGCAACAAGGCGATGAGTATTACGCCTGGAATTTCAGATACCAACATTACATTTCCGCTTATTTATTATACGCTGTTTCGGCATTTTTACTCTGGGAGCGCGCACCAGTCAGAAGTGTTTTTAAAGTAAAATTTTGGAAAAACAAGCATGCCTGGCTTTGGCTACTATTTGGCCTCCACCTCTTGTCAGGCATTGTTTATCTCCTGAAATGCTGGATCAGCAAAACACATTATTGAATTATTATTGGTTATCTGGTTATTTGAGGATTTGGTTATTCGGTTACTGCACCAAAGGCGCGACAGCGCCATTCTAACCATATCAAACAACCTCAAACGCGAGCGACAGCGAGCATTCTAACCACATCAAACGGCGCGCCAGCGCCACTCAAACGCGAGCGACAGCGAGCACTCAAACCATATCAAACGGCGCGCCAGCGCCACTCAAACGCGAGCGCCAGCGAGCATTCTAACCATATCAAACGGCGCGCCAGCGCCATTCTAACAACTTCAAACCATTTCAAACAACATATCCTTTCTACATTTGTGGCATGAAATATTTTTTCCTGTGCGCTAACTTGCTGATCTCATCCTGGTTAATCGGACAAAATCGCCCGGTAACCCTGTCTGAGAGCATCGGCATGGCCCTTGAAAACAGCAGCCAATTGCGAAAATCAAAACTGGATCGCGAAGCCCTGGAAATTCGCCTCCGTGAAGGACGCAGCGCCATGTATCCGAAAATACAGGCCACTCTCGGCGTTGATTACTACGGAGCATTGCCCACGCAGATCGCACCCGGCGAAGCATTCGGACTGGCCGAGGGGACGTACATTCCCCTGACTTTTGGTCGCCCCTGGCAGGGATTGGCCGGCGTTACGTTGCAACAGCAGATTTTCAACGAAGCCCAGCGACGCCAGATTCCAGCCATGAATACCTCACGCGCCCTGGCCGACCTGCTCATCGAACGGAGCCGCGAAGACGTGATTTTCCAAACAGCAACGATTTTTTACCAGACGTTGCAGACCGAGCAACTCCTGCGTGGCGTCAACGCCAACCTCGACAAACTCGATGCCCTGGAACGCGTCGCTCAGTTGCAATTAGCCAACGGATTTGCCGTGCCGACTGATGTTAAACGCATCAAAGTGGCGCGAACCAATTTGCAAACCCAACGACAAAATCTTTTCACGGCCATCAACACCCTGCGGCAAACATTGCAGTTCCTTTGCGGGGTCGCGTTTGAAGACCCTTTCGAGCCTTTCGAACCGATGGGCGATCCGGTGGCGGATTCACTGCGTTGGCAGCAAATCATCCTGGAAGTCGAAAGCACGACAGAAAACCGATTGTTGCTGCGTCAAATTGAACTGAACGGCATCCAACAGCGCAGTCTGGCTGCTGAAGGTCTGCCGTCATTGAGCGGATATGCCAGCGCAGCCACACAAAGTTTTCGAACCGACGCCAATTTTGCCGACACAGGCAGCCGCTGGTTTGGTACAGCCGTTGTGGGCTTTCGATTACATGTGCCGATTTTCGACGGATTTCAGCGCCAGCGCAAAAAAAACCTGCTGGCCATTGACGCCCAAAAAATTGAAGAAGACCGCCGTCAGGTAACCATGGCCAAGGGGCTGGAATACCGACAGGCGCGCGAACAACTCAACAACGCCTTCAGGGCCTTGCGCGCCCAAACAGACAATGTCGCCCTGGCGCGCGAAATCAGCGACAAATTCATGTTGCAATACCGCGAAGGCGTGGTATCGCTGACGGATTTGCTGAATGCCCAAACCGCCTTGTCTGAAGCCGAAACCAGCTATTGGCAACAAGTATTCAACTACAAACTGGCTGCCCTGAAACTCCTGAAATCAGCAGGGCGCCTTGACGAAATAACCAAGTAACCAATTCACCAAATTCCACCATTTCACCCTCTCACACCACACCGAATAGTGGATCAATTATTAGAAAAGTACAAGCAAAAACAGCCGGAAGTCGTGTTCGAATGGCATGACGACGAAACCGGCGCTGAAGGATGGATTGTTATTAATTCATTGCGCGGGGGCGCTGCCGGAGGCGGCACCCGAATGCGAAAAGGCCTGACCCGCTCGGAAGTGATTTCTCTGGCCAAAGTCATGGAAATCAAATTCTCCGTTTGCGGCCCACCAATTGGCGGCGCCAAAAGCGGCATCAACTTCGACCCCACCGACCCGCGACGCTGGCAAGTGCTGGAACGTTGGTATCGCGCGGCACTTCCTATCCTGAAGAATTATTACGGTACAGGCGGCGACCTGAATGTTGACGAAATCAAAGACGTCGTGCCGATCACTGAAGCGCTCGGCTTGTGGCACCCGCAGGAAGGCATCGTGCGCGGCCACTTTCACCCTTCTGAAGGTCAGCAGATCAACATCATCGGACAATTGCGTTACGGATGTACCAAAATTGTTGAAGATCGCGAGTTTGTGCCCGAAGGCAGCCACCATCGCTATGCCGTGGCAGACCTGATTACAGGTTACGGCGTAGCAGAGTCTGTCCGCCATTTTTATGACCTGTCGCAAGGCGTTTCACCAGACGGTAAAACGGCCATTATTCAGGGTTGGGGCAACGTAGCCTCGGCGGCGGCTTGTTATTTGGCCAATATGGGCGTTCGCGTGTTGGGTATTATTGACCGCGACGGCGGCATCCTGGCGCCGGAAGGCCTGACGCTGGAAGAGGTTAAAAAACTGTTCAACGAAAAAGAAGGCAACAAACTCAAAACAGATCGGCTACAACCTTTTGAAACGGTCAACGAAGCCATCTGGAAAATGGGTGCAGATATTTTCATTCCCGGTGCAGCATCCAAACTCGTCACCCGCGCGCAGGTAGATGCCATGCTCGAAGGCGGTATGGAAGTAATCGCCTGCGGAGCAAATGTTCCGTTTGTTGACGACGAGGTTTTCTTCGGACCTACCGCAAAATATACGGATGAAAAAACGGGCGTGATTCCTGATTTTATTGCGAACTGCGGAATGGCCAGGGTGTTTGCCTACCTTATGCAACCGGATGTAGCCATGACTGACAAGGCAATTTTTGAAGATATTTCAGCCACAATCCGTCGCGCATTGGAGGAAGTTGCCCAAAATCAACCCCTAAAGACTGGAATTTCAACCAAAGCACTTTATTTGGCCCTCAAAAAGTTAGGGAATTAAATTTTGTTAGCGACTTTTGCCCCGCTAATCATTGTTGCTTCGGAATAATACCCTGACATCAGTTTTATACCGACGACAATTAACCTATTCTATTTCATCAAAAAGAAATGACCATGATGGTTCGTAAATTACTTTTTGCTTTTGCTTTCATCGCTTCTGCGGTGGCCGTTTTCGCTCAGGCGGAAGGCACAGGTTATCGCTCCTTCACGCCCAAAGATTCATGGGAAGTAGGTGTTGATCTGGGTCTGCCTTTTATCGCAGGCGATATTGATTCCAAAATCCCGGGCTTCGGCGCTGGTTTGCACGTGCGTAAAGCACTCGACCACGTATTCTCTGTTCGCGTGAATGGTCAGTACGGTCAGGCTAAAAACGAAAATGCAGACAGCAACCCACTGCGTTCATCTGAAACTACCTGGATCTCTGGTTCAGGCCAGGTTGTGATCGCACTGAACAACATCCGTTTTGACAAACCCAACCGCAAAGTACTGTTCAACCTGTTCGGCGGTCTGGGCGTTGCCAACTACGACGCTACAGCTAAAAACGTATTGCGCTCTGACGCTACTGTTGGCGAACGCACTGAAAGCGGTACCAATGCAATGGCTGAAATCGGTGCTGGTCTGGCTTTCCGCATCAGCCCACGTTTTAACCTCGGTCTGGAGTACACTGTATCTCAACTGTTGGGTGGCAAAAGCGACTTGCTGGATGCCGACAACAACATCGGTGTAGCTTCTACGACTTTCCGCGACTACTACCACTACCCACACCTGTCGCTGAACTTCAACCTGGGTGGCAAAAACGCTGACGGCAGCATGCGCAGCGAGCCGCTGTACTGGGCTAACCCACTGGCTAAAGCTGGTGAGGCTATCACAGCACTCGAAGCACGTCCGATCTATGACCCAACCGACAACGACGGCGACGGCATCATCAATGACATTGATGACGAAGACGACACTCCTGCAGGCGCTCGCGTTGACTCAAAAGGTCGCGCTCTCGACAGCGACATGGACAAAGTGCTTGACTACAAAGACAAAGAGCCTTTCTCTCCTCCAGGTTACAAAGTTGACGCTAACGGTGTAGCGATGGTTCCAAAGCCAATCACTGAAGAAGACGTTAACCGTATCGTTGACGCCAAGATCGCAGCCATCAAATTCCCAACGCCAACCAACGAGTGGTTCCTGCCAATGATTCAGTTCAATGACAACCGCTTCGACATTCGCGCTGGCGAACTGGAAAAACTGTATCAGGTAGCATCTGTGCTGAAAAGCCAGCCTGGCCTGAAAGTAGTTGCAGTAGGTCACACTGACGCTCGCGGCTCTGAAGGTTACAACAACGTACTGTCTTACAACCGCGCTAATGCAGCGATCAATGCCCTGGTTAGCCAGTTTGGCGTTTCTCGCGATCGCCTGATCCTGAACTGGACTGGCGAAGGCACCCAGTTGGAGCAAACTAAAGGCTCTAGCGTTGTAAACCGTCGCGTTGAATTCCGCGTGGCTAAAGGCGAAACTGAAATGGCTCGTCCTGACGGCCCTGACGCTGGCAAAGGCGGCAATTTCAAAGGCAACACAGGCGCAGGATATTAATCCTGATGTGACTGAAAGATTCAGCGGGTTAAAATACCCTGCTTGAATCTAATACAAGCGAAGAGCGCTGTGCCCGAACAGGGTGCAGCGCTCTTCGCTTTTTGGTATTTATGCCCAAAAATAGCATAACGAAATTTTGCCATTCACAAACGGGCAGTAACGAGCGTAATGCCTGTATGAAAACCAACACCACACCCTTCGTCGCCCGCTCAGGAATCCTTGCTTATTCGGGCTTCCTGATGCTCTCCATCTTGTTTTACAAGGAGCGCACTGCATTTCTTGATATTTCCTACCACCTGTTTTGCCTGCTGCGCGATGGTGATTACGCCATTCAGAACGACCGTTTTGTAGCAGCGATCACACAGACATTTCCCTTGACGGGCGCACGCCTCGGATGGTCATTGCAACACATTGCCATGGCTTATTCAGCCGGTTTTGCACTGCTCTATGCCGGGGCTTTTTTCGTGATTTTAAAAGGCTTGAAAAATGAGCGCATGGCACTGGCCTTCCTGCTGTTTAACGTCCTGATGACGACCCACACCTTTTACTGGATGCAGTCAGAATTGCCACAGGGCGCGGTTATGTTATTCATTTTCATGGCCATGCTTGATAATGCGCTTGGCGATGAAAATCCAAATGAAATGTACGGCCTGCTGGCGGGTATTTTATTGTTTGTCATCAGTTTCGCGCACCCGTTACTGCTGTTTGCAATGTTGTACGGATTCCTGTTTATGGGTTTGAGTCATCCGGAAAAATGGCGTAGTGTCGTCGCATCTGCACTGGCTTTTATGTTTTTTTATGGGGTAAAAAGGGCGTTTTTCAAAACAGGTTACGACACCCAGGCAATGGAAGAGGTGCAACGTTTTTTAGAAGGAAATGGCGTGAATTACTGGCAACTGAAATCCGTTAAAAACTTCTGGAGCTACCTGTTTCATGACTATTATTTCCTGCTGATTGCGCTGGTAATCATGACGGCGTTTTATGTAAACCGCCGCCGCTGGGCCAAACTGCTGCTGATGTATGTCTTTACCATGGGTTATGCAGCGCTGGTAAACATCAATTATCCCAATGGCGCGGAGCAGTTTTATCTTGAAAATCAATACCTACTGCTGGCTGTGTTTATTGGCTCGCCAATAGCCATAGATTTTTGGCCGGAAGTTTCGCTGCGCCGTTATACCATGCCGCTTCTGATGTTGAGCGTACTGCTCGGTCTGACAAGGGTGTACTTTCAACACCATACCTATACCACACGACTAAACTGGCTACGCACAACAATGGCCAATACGGCTGATTTACCCAACAAAAAATTAGTTATACCTGCGGCCTCTGTACCTCACGACACCCTCCTGATGACCTGGGGCAGCGCCTATGAATTCTGGTTGCTGTCAACCATCGAACAAGGCGAAAGCCGCTCCATTATCATCGAAGAAACCATGGGTGAGTTTGACTGGGCCATGCCCAACGGCAAGGCTTTTATCACGAAATGGGGCGCATACGACTACGCCAAACTCGATGCGCGGTATTTTATTTTTAAAGATGAAATGCCGTATGTGAAAAAGCGGTAAAAATCGGGAAAGGGCGGAA